>CACYEQ010000049.1 GCA_902773485.1 Oscillospiraceae bacterium | reverse complement strand
GTAGGAATAAGAATAGTATAATCCTTTTTCATTTCTTTTGTAAAAAGAACTCTGTCTTCATTCATACTAATTCCTCTCTTCCAATGCGCCCAAAAGACTGCGAAGTCTTATTCTTACTGCGCCTAAATTTGTTATTTCGTCAATTTTAATTTGTGTGTATAATTTGTCGTTTTCTTCTAAAATAGAGCGAACTTCATCTGTCGTAATAGCGTCAATTCCGCAACCGAACGATACTAATTGCACAAACTCTGCATTTTTATTATGTGAAACATATTCTGCCGCCGCATAAAGCCTTGAATGATATGTCCATTGATTGAGAACATTTACTTTTGGCACTTGTGCCAAATCGCTTACAGCGTCTTCGGTTACCACAACAAAATCAAGTGAGGTTGCAAGTTTGTCAATCCCGTGCGAAATTTCATGGTCAATATGATAAGGCCTTCCTGCGAGCACCATAAGGCGTTTGTTGTTTTGCTTTGCATAATCAATACACCTTATACCTTCGTCTTTTACCGCCTGCATATAGTTTTCATATTGCAGGAAACCGTATTTTACCGCTTTTTTCACATCTTTTAAATTTATATTATCAAAATATTTTGATAAGAATAGGTTAAGTTCTCGCGATAATTCTTTTTGATTATTAACCGATAAAAACGGGTATATAAATTTTGTGTTTTTTAAACTATCCATATTACCGTTTAATAGTTCGGGGTAGTAAGCAACAACAGGGCAGTTGTAGTGGTTTGAACTGCGTTTTTCATCAATGTTATAAGAAAGGCAAGGGAAGAATATTGCATCAACACCGTCTTCAAGCAGTTGCTCGATATGACCGTGAGAAATTTTAGCCGGGTAGCAAGCGGTGTCAGAGGGAATTGAGAACTGTCCTTTTGAATAAATATCTCTGTCTGAAAATCCCGAAACTTTTACCGAAAATCCCAAACTTTTAAATATTCCTTGCCAAAGCGGTAAAAGTTCGTACATTCCGAGCGCAAGAGGTAAGCCAATAGTTTCTTTTCTTGTACCTTTAAACTTAAATATTTTTTCAAGTTGTTCGCGTTTAAAAGCAAACATATTAGGAATTGTTTCAATGTTAGTTTCCTTATTTACAGCCGATTCACCTTTTTTACATTGGTTGCCCGAAATGAACTTTTCGCCGTTATTAAATATATTTACAGTAAGTTTGCACTGGTTTGTACAACCTTTGCAAACAGCCGATTTTGATTTGTGTGTAAATTCTTTTAAATCCGCTTTTGAAATAAGCGTTGATTTTTCGTTTAAATCAGATTTTGCGTAAAGTGCCGCGCCGTAAGCACCCATAAGCCCTGCAATGTCAGGACGAATACAGTTGTGACCGATTTCTCTTTCAAAACAGCGAAGCACCGCATTATTTAAAAAAGTACCGCCCTGAACAACTATATTTTCGCCGAGTTCTTCAGCGCTTGTAACACGAATAACTTTGTAAATCGCATTTTTAACAACCGAGTTTGAAAGACCTGCTGAAATATCTTCTACTTTTGCACCGTCTTTTTGCGCCTGCTTTACAGATGAGTTCATAAAAACAGTACAACGAGTACCGAGGTCTACAGGTGCTTTTGAGTAAAGACCGATTTTTGAAAACTCCTCAGCCGAATAGCCCATTGCTTTGGCAAATGTTTCAATAAAAGAACCGCAGCCTGATGAGCAAGCCTCGTTAAGCATAATAGAATCAATAGAATTGTTGTGAACTCTGAAACATTTAATGTCCTGTCCGCCTATATCAAGAATAAAATCAACATTAGGAGAGAAATATTTTGCCGCTGTAAAATGTGCCATTGTTTCAACTATACCGAAGTCTACACCGAATGCTACTTTGATAAGTTCTTCGCCGTAGCCTGTTACAGCACTGCTTTTAATTTTTATTTTATCACCGCATATTTTGTAAATCGCTTTTAACTGCTCTTTTACAATTTCAACAGGGTTGCCCTTGTTTGAATCGTAATATGAATAAAGCATTTCATTGTTTTCGCTCATTAAAAACAGTTTTGTAGTGGTACTTCCGCAGTCAATTCCAAGATATGCGTTACCCTCGTAGTTTTCGGGGTCAGCGGTTTTAACAGTTGCTTTTTTATGTCTTTCAATAAATTCGTTATATTCATTTTCATCTTTAAAAAGCGGGTCAGAATGAGGCATTTCGCTTTTTTGACTGTTTGCTTTTTCAAGTGAAGTAATAATTTCATCAAAAGAATACTGTTTGTTTTGCTTTGAAGCGTAAATTGCCGAACCGATTGATACTGAAAATCTGCCGTATTCAGGGAATAAAGCGTGTTCGTCATCAAGTTTTAGCGTTTCTTTAAAGCGCTCGCGAAGTCCTTTGCAATAATGCAAAGGTCCGCCCAAAAACATAACTTTACCGTCAATTTTTCTGCCTTGTGCAAGTCCGGCGATAGTTTGATTTACAACTGCTTGATAAATACTTGCGGCAATATCTGATTTTTGCGCACCTTGATTAAGCAAAGGCTGAATATCGGTTTTAGCAAAAACACCGCATCTTGAAGCGATAGGGTATATCCTTTTGTGAGTTAAAGATAATGCGTCAAGCTCTTCATTTGTAACATTTAAAAGCGTTGCAATTTGGTCGATAAACGCACCTGTACCACCTGCACAAGTACCGTTCATTCTTTCATCAAGACCACCGTCAAAGAAAATAACCTTTGCATCTTCGCCACCAAGCTCAATAACAACCGAAGTATCAGGCTCTAACATTCTGACCGTTTCGGCGGTAGCAAAAACCTCTTGAACAAAAGGTAAGCTTGCCGCATCTGCCATACCAAGTCCTGCCGAGCCAGAAATAGCAATTTTGATTTTCTTGCCAATCAGTAAATCCTTAACTTCATTTATCATTGAAAGGGTTTTTGAACGAACAAATGAAAAATGCCGTTCATATTTTTCATAT
>CACYEQ010000048.1 GCA_902773485.1 Oscillospiraceae bacterium | reverse complement strand
GAAAACTCGATACTTCAAATTTAACCGCCGAACAGATTTCACATATTCAACAATTAATTAACGATATAATAAAAAACGCTTGATGAAAATTCATCAAGCGTTTTGATTTTTAGTTTTTATTTTTCAAGTAAAGAATGGCCTGTCATTTCGGCAGGTTGCGGCATATTCATTACATCAAGCATTGTCGGAATTAAATCAGCCAAAACACCGCCCGATTTAAGCGATTTTGCCTTAGTACCGATTGCTACCAACGGAACAGGGTTTGTTGTGTGAGCGGTGAACGGGTCTTCGCTGTCATCAACCAACATTTTATCAGCGTTACCGTGGTCAGCGGTAAGAAGTACCGCACCGCCTGCTTTTAAGATGGCATCGGTAACTTTTCCTACACATTCATCAACGGCTTCAACTGCCTTTACAGCAGCGGAGAACACACCTGTATGTCCTACCATATCGCAATTTGCGAAGTTAAGAATAATAACATCGTATTTTCCGCTTTCAATGCGTTTTACGCACTCATCAGCCACAGGATATGCACTCATTTCAGGTTGTAAATCGTATGTAGCAACCTTTGGGCTTGGAATTACACATCTGTCCTCACCTACGTAAGGCTCCTCAACACCGCCGTTAAAGAAGAAAGTTACATGAGCGTATTTCTCGGTTTCGGCAATACGAAGTTGAGTTTTGCCGTTTTTAGAGAGGTATTCACCCAAAACGTTTTTAAGGTCAACAGGTGGGTATGCTACCTCAACATTAGGCATCGTTGCATCATACTGTGCCATACAAACATAGTTTACATGGAAATATTTGCGGTCGAAACCGTCAAACTTATCATCTGTAAAAATTCTTGTCATTTGTCTTGCTCTATCAGGGCGGAAGTTCATAAATATTACAGTATCATCTTCGTGTACTCTGCCTTCTTTACTTGTTACGCAAGGAATAATGAACTCATCGGTAACATCGTTTGCATAAGATTTTTCAACAGCCTCTTGCCAATTTTCAGCGTGGTCGCCCTCGCCGAAAACAAATGCGTCATAGGCTTTTTTCTCTCTATCCCAGTTGTTATCTCTGTCCATTGCGTAGTAACGACCTGTAACAGTGGCGATTTCGCCGAGTCCCAACTCGTCAATTTTATCCTGCAAATTGCCGATAAATCCTTTGCCGTCATGTGGGTCCGTATCTCTGCCGTCGGTAATGCAATGAAGATAAAGCTTTTTAGCGCCCATTTTTTTAGCCATATCCATAACGCCGTACCAATGGTCAGCGTGCGAATGAACACCGCCTGTGCCCACAAGACCCATTAGATGAATAGCCTTATTATTATCAATAGCGGCTTTCATGTTTTTAACAAGCACTTCGTTTTCGAGCATTGTTCCGTCTTTAATTGACTTTGTAATAAGTGTTAATTGCTGATAAACAATTCTGCCGGCCCCCATATTGGTGTGGCCTACTTCGGAGTTACCCATTTGTCCGTCAGGCAGACCTACATCCATACCCGAAGCACCGATTGTTGTATATGGATACTCTTTCATTAAACGCTCAATATTTGGTTTTTTAGCAGCGGTAATTGCGTTGCCTCTCGCCTGTTCGGGTACCCAACCGAAACCGTCCATAATTATTAATGCAACAGGTTTTTTCATTTTTGAAAATCCTTTCTTGTTTAAAAATTATTTGCTTGCGGCTGCAACAATAACCGAAAAATCTTTTGCTTTTAATGAAGCACCACCGATAAGACCGCCGTCAACATTTTCTTTTGAAAGCAATTCTTCGGCATTGCCTGCGTTCATTGAACCACCGTACTGAATTGTAACGGTTTCGGCAATTTCATCGCCGTAAATATCAGCAATAGCGTCACGAACAAATTTGTTTCCTTCATCTGCTTGTTTTGCGGTAGCGGTTTCACCTGTACCGATTGCCCAAACAGGCTCGTAAGCGATAATAACATTTTTTAGTTGTTCGGCAGTTACATCTTTTAAAGCAATTTTAGTTTGCATTGAAAGAATTTCTTTTGTAACGCCTTGTTTTCTTTGCTCCAAAGTTTCGCCTACGCAGATGATTGTTTTAAGGCCTGCGTTTAAAGCAGCGAGCGAGCGAAGATTAACAGTTTCGTTAGTTTCGCCGAAATACTGTCTTCTCTCGGAGTGGCCTGTAATTACGTATTCAACTTGGCAAGCGGTAAGCATTTGGGCAGAAATTTCACCTGTAAATGCACCTTTTTCTTCAAAATGTACATTTTCAGCACCGATTTTAATGTTTGAGCCTTTTGCAGCCTGGGTTGCAGCGGCGATGTCAACAAAAGGTACGCAAAGTACTACATCACAATCTGCATTTGCAACCAAAGGTTTGATTTCGTTTATGAGAGCAGTTGTTTGCTCGGGAGTGTTGTTCATTTTCCAGTTACCTGCGATAACTGCATTTCTTTTTGATTTGTTCATAAGAGTTCTCCTTATTTTTAATCTAATATTTTTTAAACGGCGGGAGTTTTATAACTCCCGCCAATTATTTTTGTTATTATTTATCGTCAGCAGCCATAATGCCCGGAAGGTCTTTACCCTCTAAGAATTCGAGTGAAGCACCGCCACCTGTTGAAATATGGCTCATTTTGTCGCCGAATCCTAAATTATTTACTGCCGCAGCAGAATCGCCGCCGCCGATAATTGTTGTAGCATCGGTTTCAGCCAAAGCTTTTGCAACAGATATTGTGCCGTTTGCAAAGCAAGGATTTTCAGAAACGCCCATAGGTCCGTTCCAAACAACTGTTTTAGCGTTTTTAACTTCTTGTGCGAAAAGTTTTGCCGATTCTGTACCTATGTCAAGACCCATCATATCGTCAGGAATTTCATTGTCGGTGCAATTAACGGTCTCAACTATTTTATCAATCGGGTCAGGAAATTCTTTTGTGCAGGTGTTATCAACAGGAAGTAAAATTTTAACGCCTTTTTCCTCTGCTTTTTTAAGCATTTCTTTACAGTAATCAATTTTTTCATCATCAACAAGTGATGTACCTACCGAATAGCCTTTTGCTTTTAAGAAAGTGAAAGCCATTCCGCCGCCGATAATAAGAGTATCAGCCTTGTTTAAAAGGTTTTCGATAACTTTAAGTTTATCAGAAACTTTTGCACCGCCGAGAATTGTAACGAAAGGTCTTACAGGGTTTTCAACTGCATCACCTAAGAATTTGATTTCTTTTTCAATAAGGTAGCCTACAACAGATTCTTCAACATACTCTGTAACGCCTACTGTTGAGCAATGTGCTCTGTGAGCGGTACCGAAAGCGTCATTAACATAAATGTCAGCCAAAGAGCCGAGTTCTTTT
>CACYEQ010000047.1 GCA_902773485.1 Oscillospiraceae bacterium | reverse complement strand
GGTGAGAGGTGTGAAGTTTGCTATAATAAAAAAGAATTTTGCAATTGTGCCAAAAGGCCGAAGTTTTATTTCAGAAGCATTGCACCTTTTGTTTATGACGGCTCGGCTAAAAATGCGCTTTTGACTTTGAAAAGAATAAAACACAAAAGGCTGGCATGTTTTTTCGCCGAAAAAATGGTAGGAGAGTTTGATAAAAAATACGCCGATGTAAAAATCGACGCAGTAATTCCTGTTCCGCTTTTTAAAGAGCGAAAAAACCAACGGGGATTTAATCAAAGCGAGTTGTTGGCAAAAGAAATTGCAAATATAAAAGGCGTGCCATTGAATATTAGCAGTTTAACGCGTGAAGAAAAAGCCTTGTCACAACACAATTTAAAATTTAAACAACGCTTTGAAAATGTAAAAGGAATTTACAGAGCAGGCGGTATTCCGATAGATTGCCAAACGGTGTTATTAGTCGATGATATAATGACATCGGGAGCAACGGTTAACGAATGTGCAAAAATGTTACGACTTGAAGGTGTTTCAAAAATATATTGCTTGTCCGTCGCCAAAACAGATTAAACTTAAAAAGGATTGACTTGTTTGTCAATCCTTTTTAATTATCTCTTTTTGCTTGCCTTGTTTGATGCCATAGAAGTGGCGTTTCCTCTGATTACTTTTACATAGTAGCCGTAGGTTTTACCGCTTTTTACAGTTGTGTTATCAAAGGTGTATTTTCCATAGTTATATTGCTTTTTATAAAGTTTGTAACTGCTATCAGCAGGATCTTTTCTGTAAATAATAACACCTGTTGCGTTTTTTACCTTAGTCCAAGATAGAAGCAGTCCGTTTTTTGATTTTTTAACAGTAAGTTTCGGCGTTGCAAGGCGGTAAGCGGTATATACATAAGAATAACTGCTTGAACCGCTATTGTAATTTACCTTTAACGCATATTTTTTTGAACTGTCAACACTTACCGAACTATCTGTATAATTTGTTGCGGTTTGCGTTTTTATTAAGGTGTATTTTTTAGAAGCGTAAGAGTAAAGCGAGTATGATTTTGCACCCTGAACTTTACTCCAACTCAATTTTAATCCGTCTTTTACCGTAGTTGCGGTGTTAATACTTGTCGAGCCGTAGAAAACGGCCTTTTTAAAAGCACTTTTGTAACTTAATCGGTTACCGTTATGATAAGAGGCCACTTTATAGTAATACTTTTTGCCCGATGTTGCTTTTGTATCAATATAAGAAGTTGAAGTAACATTTGCAATTTCACTATAAGATTTTGCTGTCGAAACTCTTCTGTAAACTTTATATTTGTTCACTCCGCTGAGCGAATTCCAAGTAATCTTTATTCCGTTTGATACGCTTGCGATACTATTAAGTTTTGGAGGTGCATAAAGTTTTGTTGTGAACCAGTTGCTGTAACTCGAATTAACAACTGAGCAGTGAGCAATAACGGAATATGTATAACTGTTTGAAGATTTTACCGTTTTATCGGTATATTTTGTGCTTGTAACAGTTGCGACTTTTTTAAGAGTTCCGTTATTTACTTTGCGGTAAATATAGTAATTAGTAGCACCTCTTGAAATGGTCCAATTAAATGTAATTTTTGATTTTGAATTTGTACTTGATGTTATAGTCGGTGCAATCATAATCATTCCGCTTTTGGAATTTGAAGCACCGCTTATTCCGTAAGAGTTATAACTCTTTATTACATAATAATATTTTACTCCGCCGACTATTGTTTTATTTGTGTAAGAGGTTGATGAAGTTGTTGCTATTCTTGTGTAATACGAGTCACCCTCGCCTTTTCTCATTACATAATATCCGCTGGCACCCGATTGTTTTGACCAGGTAATTTTAAATCCGTTAGAAAGGCGGGTAAGAGATTTCAGCGTAGGCGATGAAACACGGCTTATAGTTACATATCCGCTTTTTGCGGAAGTTTTTGTGCTGTTATAGGCAACCGCATAGTAATGGTAAGTTTTTGAAGCGGAAACCGAAGTATCTGTATAAGAAACGGTACCGTTTTTATTAATAGTTTTTACAAGTGTAAAATCACTGTTGCCGTCAGGCTTTTTGTATATTTTATATCCTGTTGCACCGGGTATTTTTTTCCAAGTGAGTTTTATACCGCTTGAAACATTTTCGGCTGTATAAATGCAGGTTGCAAGGAAAGAAGATCCTGTTGCCCGGCAATTTCCGTATTTTGCACTGTTAAGCGGTATCCAACGGTTGTTTCCGCCGTAAGATACTTTGCCCCAAGTAGTTGTGCCAATATATTTTTTCTGCAAAACCCTTACAACATTACCTTTTTTATAAGTGCCGTAAGCGGTTGAAGAATAACTTGTTGATTTTCTTATTGTTACCGTTTCAGAAATAACATAAATCTCTTTTGCAGCAGAAAAATCGCTTGTGTTAAACAAATCAGCCTCTGCTGCTCTGCGCTCAACCAAACCCTGCAAAACTTGTCCGCCTGCTTTTACCCAAAGCCCGAAAGCCGCTGAAATTTGTTTTGCAGTATATTTTTCAATTCCGTTTTTTAAATATTTTGCAATTGTCGGGTTTTGATTCCAAACATAGGCGCCAAAATTATATGTAAAACTGATTAAAGCGTCATACTGATTTTGCGTAACATAAATATTGTTGCTTTTCAAAAAAGAGTTTAACCCGGATTCGTAAGAGGGAAGTTTTTTAATCAGTAATTGATGAGCAAAAGGTTCGCTGATACCCGCAGGGTATTCGTCTTTGGTGCAATAAGTTCCGTAACCTATTGTGTAATGCTCGTAATCCCAGTAAGCATATTCAAAATATCCTTCAAATGCTTCTATAAATCTTACGCCAAGGTCGCTTGTACTCCTTGCAACATAACCTTTTTTTGCAAAAACAGTAAGATTTACGCAGAAAAAACTGCATATTATTAAAATTAAAGACAAAATCAAAGATGATACTCTTTTCTTCATAGAATTCTCCTTGAATCTTTCAAATTCTGTATTTTGTAAATAATATATCACATAAAAATGATGAAAATTTGATATTACATAAAAGTGTTTTTATCTTTATCGTAAATATAGCCTATTTCTTTCAATGATTTCTCAATATATTCTTTGCTTTCTTCAATGTTTTCGCAAAGTTTTTCAAGGCTAGGGAATTCATCACGAAGTTTTGTGTTTACAAAACTAAGCAGAATAAAAGGGTCTTTCGGCAAAGACATTGTTATTTCTCCTTTAACTTTTCGCAAAGTTCAAAATCAGGGTCAACATAAGCGGTCTTATTGGTTTTGTAAATAACCATTCCGGGTTTTGCACCCGACGGCTTTTTAACATATTTTATCCTTGTATAATCAACTGCAACCAGTCTTGAATTTTGCGCTTTTGAATGAGTTGCGGCTAAAACGGCCGCTTGCGTCAGCGTTGAATCAGGCACATGCCTACCTTTTGTTACAACAATTGTGTGCGAGCCGGGTATGTTTTTGGTATGAAACCAAAAATCCTGTTTTTCGGCAAATTTTGTTGTGAGCCAATCGTTTTGATAATTGTTTTTGCCTACAAATATTTCAAAGCCATCGGTAGAAATGTATTTTTCGGGATTTTGCTTTTGCGGTTTTTGTTTTAAAGATTTTTTCTTCAAACGAATAAAACCTTCATCGACAAGTTCCTGCTTAATAGCCTCAATATCGGAAGGCGAGGCGGTTCTTTTAATACAATCTAAAACCGATTCAAAATAAACAAGGTCGGCTTTTGCCTTTGCAATAAGTTCTTCTTTTATTCCCGCCGCAGTTGAAAGTTTGCGGTAATCTTTAAAATATTTATGGGCATTCTTTATCGGCGAAAGGCTGATATCAAGCGGAATTTTAATCGTTTTATACTCAGTGTCGTAGTAATTTTTACATTCAAGATAACTGTCGCCCGATTTAATAAGGTGAAGATTAGCCTTTATAAGTTCGCCGTAAACTCTGAATTTTTCTTTTTCTTTTGTAGCGCTTAACTCTTTTTCTCTTAACGCAATTTTGCGTTTTGTTCGTGAAATTAGCGTGTTTACAGTTTTTGTAATCGAAACTGAAATCTGCTTTATGCGTTCTTCGTTATCTCTTTTTGAAAAATAGTTTTGCAACAATTTGTGAACACTATCAAAATATTGTGCCGAATATTTTTCGCCGTACTGCGTAATCTCTATAAAAGTAAACTCTTTAATAACACCGTTTTCATTACGCAAAAGGCAAGGTGTTACATTATCGGGATAATTATTTTTAAATTCCTCTAAACAAGAGAAAAGTTTTGAAAATTGGTAAGCGTTTATATCTTCAACAGGTTTTTCAAAATCGCCTACCGATTTAAAACAGAATTCGCGGTAAATAACAGGGGAAAGTCCGTCAATAACCGATGAAATCGCTTGCAAAGCGGTTTTGCCGGTTTGTGTTTTTATTCTTTCAATTACACTTTCGGTATCGGTTTCAAAAAGATTTAACCTGTCTTGTTTTTGGGGGAATTCGTAAACAGCGTTTGGCAGAATAAACCGCTTATTTTCCGATGGGTCAACTCGTTTTAGTGCGTCAATAATTTTGCCGTTTTCGGTAAAAATAACATTTGAAAGCCTGCCGAACATTTCAACAACAACCGAAATCACAGCATCGTCGCCAAGTTCGTTTTTGCAGTCAAATTGGAGTATTAAAACCCTGTCAATTCCGTATTGCGAAACGCTTTTAAGCCTGCCACCTGCAAGACGTTTGCGAAGAAGCATACAAAGCATGGGCGGAACTTTTGGATTTTCAAACTTTTCATTTGTAAAATGAATTCTTGCCGAATTCGGGTTAGTTGAAATAAGCAGAGTTTTCTTAAAATTCGGTTTATTTAAGAAGAGACAAATTAAATCTTTATAAGGCATTGTGATTTTTTCGATACGAGCGCCGAGCGCAGTATCGTTTAAATCTTTTTTTATTATACCGAGCATAGCGCCGTCAAGTGCCATAGTTTAATTTCCTTTCTTATTACAAAGCCTTGTACGGTGGGGTTTGCGAGATAATGCGAACATCGCAATCGAGTTTATCTTTAAGCAATAATGCAAGCGGTTTTATAACAACATTCTCGGTTGAAAAATGACCTGCGTCAATAACAGTAATATCCAACTCTTTCGCTTCAAGCCATTGGTGGTGTTTAATCTCGCTGGTTACAAAAGCGTCAGCACCTGCGGCTTTTGCCTGCAAAATAAAGTCGTTGCCCGCACCGCCGTAAACACATACACGATTTATTATTTTCGAGCCTTCTATGTATCTAACATCAGGCGATTGAAGTTGGTTTTTAACAAAGTTGACAAATTCAAGCGGGGTTTTCGGCTCTATCTCGCCTATTCTCGCCATCTCTATGTTTTCATCATAATTCTCATCAACAAGTCTTTCGGCGTTTTCAATGCCGAGAGTTATTGCGAGTCTGTCATTAATTCCTCCTGTGGCACTGTCAAGGTTGGTATGTGCGCAGATAGCCGAAATTCCGTTTTCAATGAGTTTGTAAGGAACGCTTTCTGCGGTAATGCTGGATAGTTTGTTCCAAATAACAGGGTGATGAGCCACTATTAAATTGCAGTTGTTTTCAACCGCTTTTTCAATTACTTCTTTTGTAATATCAAGGCAAACGCCTGCTCTTTGCACAGTTGCTTTTGCGTCGCCTATTAAAATGCCTACATTGTCAAACTCAAAACTGTTTTCAAACGGGGCAATTTTGTCAATTAAATTATAAATTTCTCCTACTGTTGCCATTGTTTTTTGTCTCCTTAAACTTTGATTTTTTCCGCTGTTTCTAAAAGCATTTTTGCTTGTTCGTTTTCACTATCTGCCGATAATATTCCTTTTGCTTTTTTTAAAAGCGAATGTTTAATTTTCTTTTTATAAGCGATAGCGTTTTCATCATTTTGCTTTTGCAAAGCACCTAAATATTCAAATAACAAATCGCATTTTTTTATATCGCGCGAAAATTTTGCGTTGATAACCGAATAGATTTTACCGTTTGAAATTACCGCTTTTTCTTGCAAAATTTCAAACCCGTTTTCGCATAAAAATTTTCGCAGAACATTTGCTTTTGACATAGGCTGTAATATGAGGTTGTATTTTTCGCTTTTTATGTAAGGGCAGCCACAGAGTATTTTTGCAATCATCTCTCCGCCCATACCCGCAATCACCAAATCGGAAAACTCATCTTTTGAAATTGCATTTAGTCCGTCGCAAAGCCTAAATGAAATTTTATTAAAAACATTGTATTTCAAAGCGGTATATTTAGCTTTTTCAAGCGGTTTTTCGTTAATATCGCAAGCGAGTGCAAAGTCGATTTTGCCGTCTAATATTAATGAAACAGGCAAATAAGCGTGGTCAGTTCCTATATCCGCTAAAACGCTTCTTTCTCTTACAAATTCGGCGCAAGCAAAAAGTCTTTCATCAAGTAATTTTTTCTTCATAAAAATCCTTTTTAAAACATAATTATACATTATAATTGTACAATTTTTTACAAAAAAAGTCAATAGGAAACAGGCGTTAAATCATTTATTTTTAATGTTTTCGAGGTTGGCAAGATGAGTAAGCAGAGTTTCGGCTTTGTTAAGTTCCGATAAAACATCGCCTTTTTGGCGGTTTTTTATAAGCGGTTTGATTGCCGAAAGGCATACCCCTATATCGCAAACTTCGGCATGATTTACAAAAATCGAAAGACTCTTTTCGTATTCTACCCACTTTTTTTCCGCTTTATCGCATATTTTTTCCGCTTTGTCAAAATCGTTGTTTTTAACGCATTCCTGCAAAGAGCTGAACATTTTTTTCATATCTTTATCGGCATTTTTAACAGTTAAAGTACCGCTTAAAATTATTGCTGTAATAATCACAACAACACCAATTGCAAAGTAAAGTCTTTTCACTTTTTATGCTTCCTTTCTCACAATGTAGAATTCGCCCGATTCGTTTGCTGTCATCAAAAAAACTTCTGATTCGCTTAAATCGTTCTTTTGCAGTTCTTTTAAAGCGTCTTCTTTTGAAATGCAGTCAAAATTATCAAAAACTTTATCAATAAAATTGCCGTCGGATATTATAACCGTGGGCATACCCTCGTTCTCGGTTTTTATTTTCATATCGCGTTTTGTTACAGTGTCAAAAGCCTCTTTCAACTGTACTGATATTGTTCCGTTGGTTTCCATTATAGCGTAATTAACTTTATCAACCGAAAAATTGCCTGCCTGACGGAGTCCCTCCAAAAGGTCGTCTATTGTAATGCGAAGTTTTTTCATCATCTTTTGGTCAATAATTCCGTTTTTTATGATTATTGCAGATTTTCCCTCAAAAACTTTTCTGAAAAACATAGATTTGAGCGTCAGCGCAGAAATAATAAGTTCCAGTAAAACAAGCACTAGAATCGCTATAACACCGTTTGTAACGGGGCGGTTTAAATCCTGCATAGGAATTGAAGCGAGTTCCGAAATAAGTATGGTTATAACCAGTTCGCTCGGCTGTAATTCTCCAACCTGTCGCTTACCCATTATTCTCATACAAAGAACCACAACAAAATACAAAACGGCGGTTCTAATAACGCTCATCAACATATAATCAGCCCTTTCATTTTTATTTTGCCTTATTTTTGAAAAAATATAAATAATTCACAAAAACAAGAAACTTTTTAATGGGAAAAACACGCTTAATAATCATAATGATTGTTTATTTTGTACAAATATCAAGTGATATTTTGTGCAAAAGATAGGTTTTCGAAATTAAAGTTGCAAATTCGGGTGAAAGTTGTTATAATTTAATTGTATAAAGGGCTAATTTCGTTTGCCCGATTAGATGAGTAATTGTTAATAATGAAAATATTATTAATTTTCAGGAGGTTTAGTTTATGAAAAATTCAGAGAGAATTTTGTGTTTGATAATGGCTGTGGCAGTTACTGTCGGAACTTTCGGGCTTATGAGCGCAATGGCTGATACTGCATCAAGCACGACAAAAGGGACTACAACAGTAAAAAAAGTTGATAGTAAAAAGTCGCTTGCAAATACAAGTTATTTGTTTGAATATGATGATAGTTTGGAAACAAAATGGCTGACCGGTTCAGAAATGAATAATTTGTTAGATCAGGCAGATTTACCGGTTGAATCTAAATCTAGAGATTATGTGGTTGAGGAAACTACCGAAGGAGCTTCAAAAAAGTTTAATGATGATAAATCGGTAACACTCGGTATTACAGCCGAACAATACAGTGCTAACCTTGAAGTCCCCGTTACCGACGCAATGAAAGAAACATATAAAAACAATAAAAAATATACTGCCTCTTTCTATCTTTCAAAATCGCTTGATAAGAATAATAAATTTGCATCTTCAATTGTAAGAATTTATTTGAGATTTAAAGATTCTTTTAAAGTTTATAAAGAAGATACAGGCGCGGTAGAATATTCGAGTGTATATTTATATCCTATATATAACGGAAGTTTAAACGCTTACCAGCAGATAACAAATAGAGAAATTCAATTCAAAAAGTACGGTTTTAATAAAACTACTAAAAAGGCAGAGCCTACCGTTCTTGAAAATCTTGATGATGTTGAAAGTATTATAGTATCACTTTACGATTATGATGACGGCTCTCAGGCAGAACTTCAAATGTCGGGTCTAGCATATTCCGGCACTCCTGCTGTAAATGCTTTTCCGGAAGTTAAACCGGAATCG
>CACYEQ010000046.1 GCA_902773485.1 Oscillospiraceae bacterium | reverse complement strand
TCGGCAAAACTTTCTGCAAAGTTTCTCTGCCCAACTTTGAAACAACATCGCCTAAACATAAAATTTTCATAATATCATCTTTCTAAATAATTAATTCTTTTTTATTTTACAACAAAACTTTAACCATTGCAATTATATTATTGCATTTTTGTAAAAAAAGATGTAAAATAGTAGCAGTTAAATTCTAAAAGGAGATTTTTAAAATGCCGATTTTGAATATAGTTTTGGTTGAGCCTGAAATTCCGCAGAATACGGGAAACATTGTAAGAACCTGTGCCGCAACAGGGGCTCGACTTCATATTGTAAAGCCGATGGGATTTACGCCCGATGATAAAAAGTTAAAACGGGCGGGGCTTGACTACTGGCAGTTTATGGACATAACTTATTATGAAAATTTAAACGAATTTTTCGAGAAAACTCACGGCGATTATTTTTATTTTACTACCAAAGGCAGACAGACTCATTCTGATGTTTCTTATCCTGATAATTGCTATTTGCTTTTCGGCAAAGAAACCGCAGGTTTGCCCGAAGAATTATTGATTGCTCACCCTGAGCGGTGCGTAAGGCTTCCGATGATGGGCGAAATTCGTTCGCTTAATTTATCAAACACCGTTTGCGTAGCGGTTTACGAAACGCTTCGCCAATGGAACTACCCTCAGTTGCAAAACAAAGGGCAACTCCACAAATACAAATGGCGAAGTGACTCCGCCGGCAATTCTTTGGGCGGAGAACCTACGCAACCAACTCTTAGCGCGGAGTGACTCCGTAGCCAACTCTTCGGCGAGAAGTCTGATATTACTTAAATACTTGCAGTGCCTCAGGGTTTAAGTTTTATCTAATATCATAAATAATACTAATCAGCGAAATATTCGCCTTTTCGGGACGTTACTGATGCCGTCCTCTACAATTTCAATTAATTTTCTTTGCGTAGCACACCGATATATCAAGTTTACATTGAATTTAACACATTTTAACAAAATAAAAAGCCAAAGACTACTGCCTTTGGCTTTTTTATTTTCATTTATTAAATTTTTAAATACATCGGTACCAATCCTTAAACTAAATTTCGGATTTAAAATTTAATTTCTCATTGGCTTAAATTCCTTTACAATTATTTATTATTATAATAATTGCTTAACTGTACATCACAACCAACATCCTTTTTTATGTTAAGTCAAATTGGGTTTATGGTTGCAGTTTATTTTTCCCCAGGTGCATCCTTTTTCATTTCATCTTCGGCTTTTGCTTCTTCGATTACTTCGTTTTTCTCATCTTCTTTGAAATCATCGTCAAATTCATCGTCTTCATCAAAATAATAATCCATAAACTCTTCTGTTTTTTTTCTATCGAAGAACTTTATAGCCCCGTATACTGCGCCTGCAATAGCAACAACTATTGCAATAAAACCTGCAACCAGCAATAAATTTTTCAAAGTGTTATCTTTACTGTCCATTGGTATCACTCCTAATTTCTTTTTCTGTCTTTATTATAGCACCTTTTTATGAAATGTCAATAGTTTTTTTAATAATTTTTAAAAAAATTTGTTTTCTTGGACAAAATAAACAGTTTTTTACTATTTATTTAATATTATATTTTTTATTTTTTGTACAATTCCTATATCGTCACTATAAATATAATAATTCAGTTCTGCACCGAAAAGCAAAAACAGCATACAAAACCACATCCACAACATCATAAAAATAATTGCGGCGAGCGACCCATAAATATAAGAAAACCTGCCTAAATTTGATAAAAAAAGCGAATAAAAATACGAAAACAGCAACCAGGATAACGCTGCTATAAACGCTCCTAAAAAATGTTTTTTAAATTTAATTTCCGATTTTCCCAAAAATTTATAGCAACTCATAAAAAGTAATGTGAGTACCAGTAAAAAAACAATATACCGCAAATTTAAAATTAAATTAACAATATCTTTAAAATCAGGAAAATAAGTTATTATCAGCGTAGCAAGGCTTTTTCCGAAAACTATTACGACCGCCAAAGCGGTAATAATTACTATAAAAAACAAAGTATAAATAAGCGACCAAAATGTAATTACGAAATAGCCCGAATTATCGTTTGTTCTGAAAGTAATTCTAAGTCCGTAACAAATTGCTTTTAAGCCCTTTGATGCCGACCAAATTAAGAATACAGAAGTTATCGAAACAGATGAAACCGTTACTTTTGAATAAGCGTCGTCAATGAGTTTTATTATCAAATTCTGCACTTGTGCAGGCAAAAATTCGCCTACCAGCGAGAAAATATCATCAGGACTCACTGTAACAATCATTTGTAAAATATACAAAACAATCATAACAAAAGGAATCGCCGAAACCACTACAAAAAACGACGACTGCGAAGCGTAAGCAAAAATATGATTTTCGGTAACTTCTTTTGAAATTTCTTTATAAACGCCAAAGCATTTTTTTAAAAAATTCTTCATATCTTAAAATTTTTTGTGATAAGTTAGTTTTTTTCTGCATTCTCTTTTATTTTATAACAAAATGTCATAAGCGAATCGCTCAAATGCACATTTTCGACAGGTACATCGGAAAATTTCTCATTAAAATCATAATGCGAAAAGTTCCAAAATCCTTTAATGCCGAGTTTCAGCAGTTGTTTAATAGTTTTTTCTGCTTGATTTTGCGGTATACAAAGCACTGCGACCTTAGGTTTGTAAGAACGGCAAAACTCATCAAGTCCGCTTATGTTGCGAACAGGCAGACCGTTTACCATCTGCCCCGTTATTGCCTCTTTTTTATCAAAAATTCCGATTAGATTAAATCCTAATTTTTCAAAAGACATATGCGTAGAAATGGCACGGCCTAAATTCCCTGCACCGATTATTATTGCACCGACTCTACGGTTTATTCCGAGAATTTCCGCAATTTCGCTTGAAAGTTCAGGCACATTGTAACCGTAACCCTGCTGTCCAAACCCGCCGAAGCAGTTCAAATCCTGTCTTATTTGCGATGCGGTCAATCCCATTTTTTGAGCAAGTCCGCCCGAAGAAATTCTTGATACGCCGTTTTTTTCAAGGTCAATTAAGAATCGGTAATATCTTGGAAGTCGCTTTATTACGCTTTGCGAAACATTTTTTTGCATTTTATTCTCCTATTTTATTTGCTTAATTTTAACTTATAGATATTTCCTGACGTTGTATTAAAAAGACCGAAATTTTGTTTAAGCGTTTTCTTTTGTATAGTTAAGAAGTCCGCCTGCCAAAAGCATATCTCTTTGTCTTTGCGAGAAATCAAGGTTTACCTTAAATTCGGTACCTTTTGTAACATTTTTAACGGTAAATTCCGAGTCGCCGTTTTTAATAGCGTTAGCAATACCCTCAAATGATAACTCATCATCTTTGCAAATATTGTCATAATCTGTTTCATTAACAAAAGTAAGCGGAATAATGCCTGCGTTAATAAGATTAGCCACGTGAATACGTGCAAAAGACTTTGTAATAACCGCTTTAATACCGAGATACAAAGGTACAAGGGCTGCGTGCTCACGAGATGAGCCTTGTCCGTAGTTAGCACCGCCGATAATTACGCCGCTGCCTGCTTTTTTGCAGTTTTCGGCAAAGTTTTCATCGCACTGCTTGAAGCAGAACTGTGATAAATAAGGAATGTTTGAACGGTAAGGCAAAATTTTTGCACCTGCCGGCATAATATGGTCGGTTGTGATATTATCTTCAACTTTTAATACTGTTTTAGCCAAAATGCTTTCAGGTAAAGCGGTAGTAACAGGGAAAGGTTTGATATTAGGACCGCGAAGAATTTCAATGCTTTCTGCCTCTTCCTCGCTTGCGGGAGGAACGATTAAATTATCGAATATTAAGAATTTTTCGGGCATTTCTATTTCTTTATAATCGCCCAAAGTAGTAGGGTCAGTCAAAACGCCTGTTAATGCGGAAGCCGCCGCAGTTTCGGGAGAAACTAAGTAAATCTGACCGTCTGCCGTGCCTGAACGACCCTCAAAGTTGCGGTTGAAAGTGCGAAGCGAGATACCTTTTGAGTTAGGCGACTGACCCATACCGATACAAGGACCGCAAGCACACTCTAAAATGCGGCATCCTGCGGAAATCAAATCAGCAAGCGCACCGCACTCTGCGAGCATTGTAAATACTTGCTTTGAACCGGGTGCGATACCTACCGAAACATCAGGATGAACCGTTTTGCCTTTTAAAATGCTTGCAACTCGAAGCAAATCACGAAGTGATGAGTTTGTACATGAGCCGATTAGCACCTGATCAACTTTAATCTGACCGATTTCTTCAACACTTTTTACATTATCCGGCATATGAGGCATTGCAGCGGCAGGTTTTAAACTTGATAAATCAATATCAATAACCTCGTCATAAACTGCGTCATCATCTGCGAAAACAGGGGTGAAATCATCTTCTCTGCCCTGTGCTTTTAAAAATTCTTTTGTAATTTCATCAGCAGGGAAAACAGAGGTAGAAGCGCCTAGTTCGGCTCCCATATTTGTAATTGTGGCACGCTCTGGAACAGTTAAACTTTTAACACCCTCGCCGCCGTATTCAACGATTTTACCGACTCCGCCTTTAACCGACATAATGCGAAGCACTTCTAAAATAACATCTTTTGCGGAAACATAGGGCGAAAGTTTGCCCGAAAGATTAATTCTTGTCATTTTCGGCATTGTTATGTGATATTCGCCGCCGCCCATTGCAACTGCAACATCAAGACCGCCTGCGCCAAACGCAAGCATACCTATACCACCACCCGTAGGAGTGTGAGAATCGGAACCGATAAGAGTTTTACCCGGAATACCGAATCTTTCAAGATGAACCTGGTGGCAAATGCCGTTGCCGGGGCGTGAAAAATAAATACCGTGTTTTTTGGCAACCGAGCCGATAAAACGGTGGTCGTCCATATTTTCAAAACCTGTTTGCAAGGTGTTATGGTCAATATATGCGACGCTTTTTTCAGTTTTAACTCTCGGCACACCCATAGCCTCAAATTCAAGATAGGCCATTGTGCCTGTTGCGTCCTGAGTTAAGGTTTGGTCAATTCGAATTCCTATATCTTCGCCTTTTTTCATTTCACCGCAAACCAGATGTGCTTCAATAATTTTTTCTGCAATTGTCTTGCCCATTGTAATTACCTCCGTGGTTTAATATTATCTATCATTTTTTGTAATTAAATATATTTTAACACAATTTGTGTGAAAAGTAAATCTATTTATTGATAAATTTTTGACAATTTTCAACCCTGAGGCACAACAAATTTTATAGTTATATATTTCTCTTTCCCAAAGAGTTTTTTTGCAAGCATTACACAAAAAAACCACCGCTGAAAAAATCAACGGTGGTTAATTACAAAATAAATATTAATTATTCGTTTACTGCTGTAACAACGCCTGAACCTACTGTTCTGCCGCCTTCACGGATAGCAAAACGAAGTCCTTCTTCAATAGCGATAGGAGTAATGAGTTCAACATCCATCTCTACATTATCGCCGGGCATACACATTTCTGTGCCTGCAGGAAGAGAAATAACGCCTGTAACGTCAGTTGTTCTGAAATAGAACTGTGGACGATAATTGTTGAAGAACGGAGTATGACGGCCGCCTTCATCTTTGCTCAATACATAAACTTGACCGTGGAATTTTGTATGAGGATTGATTGTACCCGGTTTAGCAAGTACTTGACCACGCTGAACTTCTTCACGAGCAACACCACGAAGAAGTGCACCAACGTTGTCACCGGCCTCACAGTAATCAAGAGTTTTACGGAACATTTCCATAGAAGTTACAACAACTTTTCTTCTATCTTCTGTAAGACCGAGGATTTCAACTTCGTCACCGGCATTAAGAACGCCACGCTCAACTCTACCTGTAACAACAGTACCACGACCTGAAATAGTCATAGTATCTTCGATAGGCATAAGGAACGGCTGATCTGCTTTACGGTCAGGAGTAGGAATATAAGTGTCAACTGCTTCCATAAGTTCGTTAATGCAAGCGTACTCAGGAGCGTTAGGATCTTTTGAATCGCTTTCGAGAGCTTTCAAAGCAGAACCTTTGATGATAGGTGTGTTGTCACCGTCGAATTCGTAACCGTCGAGAGTTTCTCTAACTTCCATTTCAACGAGGT
>CACYEQ010000045.1 GCA_902773485.1 Oscillospiraceae bacterium | reverse complement strand
TCTTCCGAACCCTCAATCAAACCGCTTTTTACGGTATTTTTGAAAAGGCTTTTAAAAGTGCCTGTCTTACTCATTTTAACGATTTTATCAAAAGAGTATTTTTCAAACAATCCTTCGGCAATACCAGAAGCAATTGAAGCACCTAAAATCTGTCCTACCGAAGCACCGTTTTTTTGTGCCTGTCTTGCTTTTTGGTCGAATGCCGACAATCCCATTGTAATACCGTAACCTGTTGAACCGAGTGCATAACCGCCTACCAAACTTTCAGTACCCGAAACCGTCGCCTGATAGCCAAGTTTTAACGCATTTTTAGCAAGGTTGTTATGTACATTTTCATCTATTTCCTGTTCAACCGCTGTGCCTACATCTTCGCCAAATCGAGAAAATGCGTGCCAATTATCATATTCATCTATTTCCTCGCCTTTAATAAGCGAAACTACATCCCCGACACCTGAAATAGCACCGCCTACAATATCCGCAGGGATTTTTAAAATATTAAGCCCTATTTGAATTCCAATACTTTCTTTTTTTATACTGTCAACCATATTTTGAGTTTGAACATCTTTAAACTCCTGTGTTGCAAGCAACTTTTTAAGGCTCGGCACTAATTCGTTGTAATATTTTTGATACTCTTCTTTACTGTCTGCGGTTGACATTTTATTAAGATAATACTTAACTGCTTTTTCTTCATCTTCATTTAGTATAGTTTTTTTTGAATTATCAGAAGAATACCCTGCTTTATAAATCTGTTTAAGAGTATCTCTTAAATATTTAGTCGGAGTAAAATATTTATTATCATATTTTTTGAAATTACTGTTTTTATCCCTTTCAATCATTTGTCTGTAATTTTCGACATTTTCAGAGATTTCACCTGCATTATTCTCATATGTGCCTACATATAAAACATCTTTTATGATATTGCCCTTACTATTTTCTTTAAAATCCTTGCTGTCCTTTGCTTTTAACAAATCCTGTTGTGCTACATAATACTCCCGTTTTGCTTTTATTTCGGAAGTGCTGTAATTATCACTACCTTTATCTTCAATAAATTTAAGCCATAGATTTGCTTTATCATTTTGTTCGAGTGATTTTAAAGAGTCTTTTGTGTAATTGTTTGTTTTTAAGAAACCCATAAATTCGGTATCATTGCTTTTGATTTTTTCATTGATTTTAGAAATAGCATAATCATTCCATACCGATTGTTTGCCTTGAATTTCCATATTTACAAACTTATCTTTTGAATATCCTTTATTTTTTAAATATTCGTTAAACCCTTTATCTGCCCATTTGTTTATTTTATTCTTGTTTTTATTCGCCGCCTCATCTTTCATATACTCATCATACATTTTCTTATCTTTATAGCCTATGTTATACATATAGTTTTTAAGCCATAAATGCCTTGCTTCTTCATCAGCAGTATGAGAAGTTTTTGAGTTATAGGTTTTATTATCTTTTTCAATAGCAGATTTTAAATCAGAAAAAGTTTTGATATTGTATTCTTTTTTATAAGAGTTAGAGTTTATATCGGCATTATAGTTAACTTCCGCTTTATCGCCGTATTCTTTTTTATATTTGGCGTAACCGTCACGGTACTTATCAACATTCTTAATTTCGGTATTAATGTTAGATTTTAACCCCTGCAAATATTTTAAGGTTTCCTTATAACCATTTTCACCGTACTGTTCAATATAATTTTTCTTTTCATTCTTTAATTGTTGAATAGTATAGTTTACTTCCCAGTAATTATCTGCAAGATTTTGTCTTGCAATATTGCTTGAAAAAACACCTGTACTATATTGATTGGCACCAGAAACCACCGCTCTGACGCTTGTTGCCAGTGTCGCAAAATTTTTAACAATACCGCTAATTCTGTCACTAAGTTTAGCAGTGCTGTTTTTTGCCTTTTCTTTCGCCTTGTTGTTATAATCTTTGGAGTAGTTACTTGTAGTACTAATCTGAATGCCGATTTTTTTGTATGTTTTATTAAATTCTTTTGCCTTCTTGGTATATTCGCTTGAAGAAAGCATTGTCCATTTGTTATCGTTGCCGGGAACAAAACCGCTCCTAAGCGTTGAAGCGACCTGTTTTGCATACTGTTTTTGACCTGCTTTTCTGACAGATTTAGAAAATTCAGTTTTACTGATTGCCGCCGACTCGTCAACTCGTGAACCACTACCAGCCTTTTTAGATGTAACATATTTGCTAATTGAACTTGATTTATCATTCAAATTCTTAGCAAGCACAGTTTGTCCCTTGTCAACATAAAGAGCCTGAGCCTGTTTTTTAGTTAAACCGCCGTTTTTAAGCTGAATTGCAACCGATTCTAATTGCCCTTCAAGTCCTCTGTTCATATTTATCTGTCTTAAAACATTGCTGTCAATACCCGAAATAATTTTTTCAGCCTCTTCGGCAGTAGGTACAGTTTGTTGTGTTTGTGCTGTTTGTGTAACATAATATCCGCCCGAACTATTACTTTGACCCCCTCTTCCGCCCGAGCGAGATGAGGAAGAGGAGTTAGCTTTTTTTATCTTTTTTTCTTCAAGCGCAAATTCTTTATTATCGCGCGCTTTCTGATAAGCAAATTCTTTCGCCCATTTCTGATTATCGACTTTGTCCGCCGCCAATTGATAAGCCATATTCTGACCGAACTCGTACTTGTTCCAGCCATTCTCGTGAGCTGTTTGTGCTTGCGAAGTGTAGTAGTCACGACTATTTTGAAGCCTGCTATACTTGTCATTATAAATGTTGTATTCCTGTCCTTTATCAGTCGCAAGTGTATTATACTTGTTTTGCAACATTTCGCTTTCCATTTGGTAAGTGTTTTGTGCCAATTGATAAAGTTCGGGTATCTTATCAGCAAGGTTCATCATATAAGCGTTATAAGTCTGCTGTCCTGCTTGTTGTGCATAAGAAGAACCGTAACCGCCCGTAAGTGCCGCCGCCTGACCCATTGTGTCTTTCATTGCGAGTTGACCGAGTGCAGTATATTGATTTTTGTAGTTGTTGTAAAGTGCATCACCGTTTGAGTCATATTCGAATTTCGGTCTTTTTAAAATTTGGTCAATAACCTTTTTATAGTCCGCCTGTCTTGCATACTTAAAGTCGCCGTAGTTATCAACTTTATCAGCATATTTATTCGCTTTTTTGTTGTAACTTTTTTCTTGTTTTGAAGCCTTATACTTAGTCGGCTTAAATGTGCTTTGCGGTGCTGTACTTTTTTTATTTTTTATCTTTATCGTTTTCTTTGCCATAACTATTTCGCTCCTTTATTTTCAACGCTTTGTAAAAATACATTGAGTTCATAAATTGTTTGATAGATTATTTTTGTTAATTCCTCTATCGTGTATTCCTTGTTTAAGTCAACATTTTTAAGTATCATAATTTAGTACCCCCTGAATAAATCATCTTTCCGATTGAGAATATCTTTGCTTCGCCTATACCTTTAACCTTAATGTTAAAATGGTCGCACCTGTGAGGTATTACAGGCACATCATACGACTGTAACCC
>CACYEQ010000044.1 GCA_902773485.1 Oscillospiraceae bacterium | reverse complement strand
TTGCGGAGGCTGGACTTGAACCAACGACCTCCGGGTTATGAGCCCGACGAGCTACCATCTGCTCTACTCCGCTATATTTACAAAATTTTCAATTGCTAATATATAATACACCAATTAAATAAAATTGTCAAGTCTTTTTTATTATTTTTTTATATTTTTTTATCGCCTTTTTCGACAAATTTAAAAAAAAGGCGCACCATGAACGGTGCGCCTTAAAAATATGAAATATATACTAGTCTTTCAAAGGTTTGAACTGGTCGGCTTCTGCACCACAAAGCGGACAAACATAATCTTCCGGTAATTCTTCGCCCTCGAACACATAACCGCAAAGGTCACATACATAACCTTTTGGAGGTTCAGCAGGAGTTTCTTCTGTTTCTGCTTTTTCTTCTTCAACAGGTGCTTCCTCAGGCAATAATGCTCTGATAGAAAGGCTTACTCGTTTAGCGTCATAATCAATACTGATGATTTTTGCTTGCACCTCATCGCCTATTTTAAGAACATCTTGCGGTTTTTCAATTCTCTTGTTAGCAATTTGTGAAATATGAATAAGTCCGTCAATACCGGGGATAACACTAGCAAAAGCACCGTATGAAGCAAAACTTACTATTTTAACGGTTGCAGTGTCGCCCTCTTGATATTTAGTTTTAATTATTTCCCAAGGATTGTCTTCTGCTTTTTTGAATCCAAGCGAAATCTTTTTATTCTCTTTATCAAGGTCTTTAATGTATACTGTAACGGTATCGCCTACATTTACTACTTCCGAAGGATGTTTAATTCTTGTCCAAGCAAGTTCTGTAATGTGAATCATACCGTCAACTCCGCCTATGTCAACAAATGCACCGTAAGAAGTAAGTGATTTAACAACACCCTCATAAGTATCGCCAACAGCTAATTTTTCCCATAACTCTGCTTGAAGTTTTTTCTGTTCTTCTTTAAGTACAAGACGAATTGAACCTACTACATTCCTGCCACGACGAATATCAATTATTTTAAATTTAACATCTGTTCCTACTAAAAGATTCAAATCTTCGCCTCTTCGAAGCGTTGCGTGTGAAGCAGGAACAAATACTCTGATACCGTTAGAAACAACTGTTACTCCGCCTTTTACAACAGCGGTAACTTTACCTTCTAAAATCTCATCATTCTCTTTTGCCTCTTCCATTTTTGCAATGCCGGCATAAGCGTCAAAGCGTCTTTTAGAAAGAGTAACAATTCCTTCTTGGTCATTTGTTTTCATAACGATAAGGTCAATTTCGTCGCCAATCTTAACAACATCAGTAGGTGTTACATTCGGGTCATTTGATAGTTCACTTGCCGGAATTATTCCAGTTTGCTTTCTGCCGATATCAACCTGAACTTCGGTAGGATTGATTGCCAAAACAACACCCTTAACTTTCTGGTTGTGGTTCATACTGTTAAGTGACTCTTCGAGCATATCTTCAAAGGACTTATCAGCCGACTCAGCCTCCGTTTTAATTTCAGCTGTAACTTCTTCAGCCATAGTTTCCTCGTTTTTTAAAATGTCGGTCATTTTATTTAGTACCTCCTTAATTATAACGGCAGGTGTGGAAGCGCCTGCTGTTACCCCAACAAAGCGAGCCGATTTAAAGCATTTTTCATCTAACTCCTCAGCAGTTTCAACTAAAATGGTTTTTGTATTGGCGGAACAAATATCAAACAATTTTTTCGTGTTTGAACTGTGCCTACCGCCTATAACAACCATTAATTCATTCTGCTTTGACAAAGATTCTGCTTCATTTTGTCTTTCGGCAGTCGCATAACATATTGTATCAAAAAAAATAGCATTTGTACATACTTTTTTTAAATTTTTTTTAAATTTTAGCCATTTTTTTTGATTAAAAGTCGTTTGTGAAACAATTATAGGCGATTTTTTTGCCAAATTTTTGTAATTCTTAATAATTTTTTGCAATTCATCTTCTGTTGTAAAACAAAAGACTTTACCGTTTGCAAATCCTTTTATTCCTATAACCTCTGCGTGAGCCTCATCTCCAGCAATTAAAACAGGAGTGTCCTTATTTGAATTTTCATCAACTATTTTATGAATCTTATAAACGAAAGGACAGGTTGCATCACAAATTTCAAGATTATTTTTTTTAATCTGTTCGTATGTATTTTTATCAATTCCGTGTGAACGAATTACAACGGTATAACCTTTTGGAACTTCATCAATACTGTCTGCAATTATAACTCCTCGTTTTTTCAGCGATTCAACCATTTGCGGATTGTGAATAATAGGTCCGAGAGTACACACTTTTTTATTCTCATCGAGCAGTTTTTCAACAAGTTCTATTGCTCTGTTTACACCGAAACAAAACCCTGCTGTTTTGGCAAGCGTTATTTTATAACTCATTTTGTCCCTCTTCCCAAAGGTTAGTAATTTCGCCCATAATTTTTTCGGAAGCGTTGCGAAGACCTTTTCTGTCAGCTCCCTCAAAATATATTTCGCTATGCGGAATCGGCTTGCCTACATAGAGATAAACTTTTTTAAAAGGTTTTACTTTGCCTTTTGTTACAATCGCCATAGGCACAACATCGGCTCCTGTTGCATTTGCAATATAAGCAACACCCGATTTTGCTCTAATAGGTTTGCCGTCTTTTGAGCGGGTTCCCTCAGGAAAAATGCCTAAAATACCGCCGTTTTTGACAATACCAATTGCGTTATTAACTGAATTTATACTTGCCTTTCCCCTCTCGACAGGAAAAACTCCTGCAAGTTTAAAAACACCTCTTAAAAATGCGTGTTTATAAAGTTCTGCCTTTGCCATATAGCAAATTCGTCTGCGAATGGCAAGTATCCATAAAATTGGGTCGGCAAACGAAATATGATTGCTCGCATACACAATTCCGCCTTTTTCAGGCAAGTTTTCTTTGCCTATTATTTCGTAACGGAAAAGCAGTTTAAAAACCGGTATCAAAGTTGCAATCAATATCATTACTGATTTAGGTTGTTTATAAGGATTCAATTTCTTATTCTCCTATTTTTGATTTTACTGTATCAATTACCGCTTGAACACTTTGCTCTATTGTCATTTCGGAAGTATCCACAAAAATACTGTCATCGGCAGGTTTGAGCGGTGCTATTTCACGAGTCTCATCGCGATAATCACGCTCTTTTATATCAGCCAAAATATCATCAAAATCAACTTCAAGTCCTCGTTCAATCTGTTCTTTATATCTTCTTTTTGCCCTTACTTCGGCAGATGCAGTCAGAAAAATTTTAACTTGTGCATTTGGCAAAACAACCGTTCCGATATCTCTGCCATCCATAACAACATTATATTTCTTTGCAAATTCCCTTTGAAGCCCCAACAAGAATTCACGAACTTTCGGAATAGCAGAAACCTTTGATGCTGCTCGCGAAATCTCTTCTGTTCTGATTTTGTCGCTTACATCTTCACCGTTTATAAAAACATGCTGAGCGTCATTAATAAACTTAATTTCTGCATCTATTTTAGGTAAAAATGATACAACACTGTCGGCGTTTTCAATATCACCACCGTTTGAAACAACAAAAAATCCTATTGAACGATAAAGCGCACCTGTATCAATATAAATATAGCCGAGTCTTTTTGAAGCGGTTTTTGCAATTGTACTTTTGCCTGCTCCGGCAGGTCCGTCTATTGCAACTGAAATCATATTATTTCTCCTTTCGAATTGCATTTGCGGCGGCGTAAGCAGTTGAAAACGCTATTTGCAAATTAAAACCGCCTGTGTAAGCGTCAACATCTATAACTTCACCTGCAAAATACAAATTATTTACTATTTTAGAACGCATAGTTTTCGGTTCAATCTCGTTACAGTCAACCCCGCCGGATGTTACAATGGCCTCGCTGACATCTCGCAAAGAGGTCACGGTAAAACAAAAATCTTTAAGTGCAGAAACAAGCCGTTCTCTTTGTTCTTTTGTTATCTGATTTACAACTAAATCAGGCTTTAAACCACTGTATTTTATTATAGCAGGAATTAATTTAAAAGGCAATAATTTTGTTAAAGAATTTGATAAGATTTTATTTGAGTTTTCAGAAAAATCACGCAAAATTCTGCTGTCTAATTTTTGACTGTCTAACGCAGGCTTTAAATCAATATGAATTTTGTACCGAGAATTTTCTTTTTCCCTCATGTGTGCCGAAGCCGATAAAATTATAGGTCCCGAAAGACCGAAATGGGTAAAAAGCATTTCGCCGAAATCTTTATAAATTATTTTACCGCTTTTAGTGTCTTCTACCGAGATTGCAGTATTTTTAAGCGAAAGCCCCTGACATTCGGCGGCTGCCCCCTCGGCAATATTGACAGGCACTAACGAGCCTATCGGCTTAATAATACTATGACCAAGCGACTTTGCAAATAGGTAGCCATCGCCCGTTGAACCTGTTTTTGGGTAAGATTTACCGCCTGTGGCAATTACAGTATTTTTGCAGTATACTTTTTCACCGTTTTGAAGAACAACCGCTGTAATAATGCCGTTTTCAGTTTCAAGTTTAGTTGCTGTATTATTAATTATTATAACATTTTGATCTTTTATAAATTTATAAAGGCAATCAACTATATCAACCGCTCTATCCGAAACGGGAAAAACTCTGTTACCCCTCTCAACTTTAAGAGGTACTCCTCTGCTTTCAAAAAAATCAAAAGTATCGTAAGCGTCAAAACTTGCAAATGCACTGTACATAAACTTTTTATTTTTAGTAAGCGACTCAATCAACTTGTTTTGGTCGCACATATTGGTTACATTGCATCTGCCCTTGCCTGTAATCATAAGCTTCCTGCCGACTTTTTCATTTTTTTCAATTATAGCCACACTTTTGCCTTGCCCAGCGATATGACCTGCACAAAAAAGTCCTGCTGCACCTGAGCCGATTACAACTGCATCATATATTTTCACAAGAACTACCCCTACTTGTTTTTATTCAATCTAAGCGTTTTTCTGAATTTTTCCTGATACTTAACAATGTAAAGCGTAATAATTTTTGTAAGTGCAATATCATATATAATAAACATAACTTCAAGAGATAAACCAAACAAGGCGAATCCAAAATTGCCAAAACCCATATTCATTTCTCTCACAGGAATACCTAAAATCCACACACCAAGCAAAGTTACTGCTGTAAACGAAACAGTAAACAAAAGAATTTTTAAAATCCATTGTAAAACTTTGTTTTTAACTCTTTCGATATATGCTTTCAAAAAAGGATAATATCCGAAGAAAAGCAAATAGCAAAGCGCGGCTTCTTTTTCACATACTAAAAACGACAAAACGCTTACCGCAAGATAAACGGTAAACGCTGATTTTACACCAAATTCAAGGAAAATAATTATTAACAATGCACCTGCAAGTGCAGGAACTGCGTATGTAGTAACGCCTAAATAAGCGGCTAACATTATTACAACCGAAAGTGCTGCAAAAAGTCCGCAAATAGATACATAGGTAGCAAGATATCGCTGTTTATTCATAAAATTTACCCCCATTAATTTAACAACAGCGAATCAAATCTCCGCCCATACACTCGCAACAACAGTCAGCACAAATAAGCCCTTGACAAACATCGCAAGCCGAACAACCGCCACCGTAAGTGCCGGTGTTGTAACCGCCGAAATTACCCTGTCTGCCGGCATT
>CACYEQ010000043.1 GCA_902773485.1 Oscillospiraceae bacterium | reverse complement strand
TAACCTATTGCAAAACGGTGAACTTCATCTTGAATAGAAGAAACAAGTGTAAAAACCGCTCTGGTCTGTTTAATAGCAATTTCGCCGTTTTTTTCGACAATTGCCCTTGTTTTATGATGATTATCTTTCACCATACCGAAAGTTTTATCGCAAAAGCCGTATTTTTCAACTATTGGCAAAACTGCGTTTAGCTGCCCAATACCGCCGTCAAGCAGAATTAAATCAGGCAATACGCCAAAGCCCTCTTCGCCTTTGTGTTTCTCGTATTCTAAAAATCTTCTTTCTAAAACTTCACGCATTGAGCCGTAATCGTCCTGCCCAGAAAAAGATTTAATTGTAAATCGCTTATATGCTTTTTTATAAGGCGAAGCATCTTTAAAAACAATCATACCTGCCACATTATTTTCGCCTGTGGTATTTGAAATATCGTACGCCTCAATATATTTGGGTAATTTTTTCAAACCCAGCAAATTTTGAAGTTCATCTAAAACTTTTATATTTTTAATCGAAAGGCCGTCAATTTTTGAAATACGCTCCGCTGCATTAAGCCTGCACATTTCAAGCAGTTTCTTTTGGTCGCCTTTTACCGCAAATGCTATTTCTACCGTCCTGCCCGATTTTTGGCTTAAAAAATTTTCAACCTGTTCCCTATCTTCAACATCGCCGTCAATAAGAATTCTTTTAGGAATATCGTTACGAATAGAATAATACTGCATAATAAACTGTGCTCGCTTTTGCTCGGGAGTCAAAATATCATCTACAAAAAAATGCTCATCGTCGCATAATTTATAATTTTTAAAGCGAAAAACTTCAAAGCAGTCTTTCTTTTCACCCTTAACAAAAGAAATGACATCTTGACTTTCAAAGCGTGACATAACTACTTTTTGTTTTTCCGACAACTTTTCAATTGCAGTAATTTTATCTCTCAATTTCGCCGCTTTTTCAAAATCAAGATTTTCGGAACATTCCTGCATTTCAGCCTTTAACGATTTAATTGTTTCGGCAGAACCTTTTTTCAAAAATTCAACCGCAGAATTTACCGAATCAATATAGTCTTTTTTTGAAATTTTGTTAGCACACGGTGCTGAGCAAAGCCCGATAAAATAATTTAAACATGGGCGAACATTATTCTTTTTGCCTGATGAAAAAGTTTTATTACAAAGCGGTAATTTATAAATCTTTTTCGCCTCAGATAAAGCCTGATTCAAATAGTAACTCGAATAATAAGGGCCCAAACATTTGCCCTTATGCAACTGTTTCACCGCTTTCAGTCTTGGGTATTCCTCATCTGAAATGCTGATATAACTGTAACCTTTATCATCTTTAAGGAGAATATTATATTTCGGCATATACTGCTTAATCAGCGAGCACTCTAAAACCAGCGCCTCAAACTCGCTGTCGCACAAAATATAATCAAAATCTTCTACGCGACTAACCATTTGACGCACTTTTTCAAGCAGGTTTTCCTGCGAAGCAAAATATGAGGTTACTCTGTTTTTAAGTGCCTTGGCTTTACCGATATAAATAATATCTTTATCGGCATTTTTCATAATATAAACACCGGGCAATTTCGGCAGAGATAACGCTTTATCCTGTAATCTTCTTAATCTGTCGGCCAAATTTAATTAAAAATCCTTTCGCATAAATTTATAAATTCATTATAATCCATTAAAATATTTATCGCCTCCAACAAATTGTTGGTTGTAAGATTTTCGGGCAGGTTTAATTCTTTTAATACTATTTTCCGCTTTTCGGCAGAATTTTTACCGCCTGAAAGACCTAATTCAAAAAGATTATTCTTTGTAATTTCTTTTCTTTTATCCTGAGTTTCATTGCTAATAACACCGAATTTTTTAAACGTTTCTTTTAGAATCTCAACATCTATTCCCTCAACGCCGAGTTTTCCTTCGGCGCTTTTTTCTTTTTTTCTTCTCTCTTTTCCGAAAATATCCGGAATATAGGCATTAATAACTTCGGCACCCTTATCAACCGCTTTCAAAACTCTATTTCTGATAATAAGCCCTGCGTTATCGGAATCGGTTAAAATAATTATGCCGTTTCTTTTTGCAACCTCGTTTATGTAGCAGAGTTTTTGTTTGTCTTTAAAAATTGAAAAACCGTTTGTTACAATTATCGGCGCATCAACAACCGAAGAAAGTTTAATTTTATCATATTTACCTTCAACCACAATAGCCTGTTTTATTCTAATCATACTTTTTTCGCCTTTATTTCGTATCCTCTTAATGCTTCAATAAGCAAAATTATTGTTCTTTCAAGCAACAGTCTTTTATTCTTTTCATCGCCTTTTAACCCGCTGTCGGCATCGTTTAAAACATCAAAACATTTTTCTAATGTTGAAACCGAATACTTTTTGGCATATTTTGCGGCGTTATCCAAAACAAAAAGCCTATTTTTTGAATACTTAAAAGTTTCGGCAATCTCTCGCGGTTTCAAGCCGTTTTCAACTGCGGTTTTTACCCTGTAAATATCAATAAAAGAATCCGCAATTGCATTTAAAATTATTATTGGCTCATAATTCATATCAAGCAAATCTGAAAGAATATTAAGGCTTCCGGAAATATTCTCGGAAAGAATTGATTTTGGTAACATATACTGTGTTGCTTCCGGAGTTTTTGCTGAAATCCGATCAATATCATCCTTGGTAACATAATTTTTACAAAAAGCACAGAGTTTATCAACCTCTGTTTCCAACTTTTTTAAATCTTTACCGACAGTTTCAATTAAATACCTTGCGACATTTGAATCAATCGCCGTTTTCTGTTTTTCTCCCCAAACTCTGATGTATTTTACTAAATCGGCGTCGGTTTTAAATTTGCAGTTGATAACGCAACCGTATTTTGAAGCGGTTTTAATAATATCGCTCCAACCTGCTTTTTTATAGTCAACATCTACCGAACTGAAAACAAAAATCAAAACGGTAGTTTCAGGTACATCTTTTAAAATTTCTTTTACAGCGTCAATTTCTTCTTTGCCTTTTGAAACAATATCAAAGTCATCAATCAAAACGCATCTTTTCTCACTCATAAGCGGAAACTGGTATGTTTCATCTGAAATTTGTTGAGCGCTAACCTCTTTTCCGTCGATTTTCGGAAAATTCATTTCAGGCAAATCGGTTACCGCAGTTTCGCTTAGCCTTTTTACATATTTTTGCTTTAAATAGTTATCTTCTCCGTAAATAAAATAAAGCGAACTTAAATTTTTTGTTTTTATCTGCTCTAATAAATCTTTTTCACCTATTTCCGCCAATTTTCACACCTGCTTTATCTTTAAATTATCGCTCAAACAAACCTCTTTATTCCCTTTTCGCAAAGAGTAAGAAGTAAAAAGTTCAGCACATTTATTCTCTTCTTTTTCTTCATAACTGAAAACTATTGCTTTTTGAGAATTAATTCTTTCAATTCCTTTTGGAACTCCTTGATTAAATACTAACAAATCACAACTTGAAAACTCACTAGGCAATTTTTCACAATTGAAAAACTTATCAATAATCAAAACAGTTTTTTGCCCGTTTGAAACATACAATGCAGTATATCTTGAAACAGTAATTAAATATATTTTAATACTATTATAGTTTATTTCTTTTATATTTTCAATATTTTGTTTTTGAGGTTTTATATTGTATGTTTCGGAGTCTAAAACTCTTGTATTTAGCAAAACTTTATCAGTTTTAATTCCGCTTGAAATCATAACACCGCTTGAAAAACTGTTATCATCGGCATCAGGCAAAATTAGACAGTCAATTTTCTGTGAATTGTTTTTATTCATCAAATATTTAGTTTTTCGGTCGCAATACTTTCCGCCGTAATCAATAACAATTGATTTATCACCGTCAAAAACAGAAACATTTACCGCACCGCCGGAATTTTGAATGTTTAACTTAACATTATTATTAGGCAGAACGCAGTAAATCAAAATCGAAATCAAAAACACATTAACGCATAATAATGAAGTTATTTTGATTAACCTGTTTTTATCGGTTTTGTAAAAATAATAAACAAATATGGCAACTGCAATAAATAAAAGGCAAATTGCAAGAGATATTGCGACAAAATCAAAATCAACAGGAATTTGAGAATATTTAAATTTTGATACAAATTTTGCAACCTTTATTATTACCAGAGCGAAAACATCGTTCGCTCCGCCTAAAACATAAGGCAGGACAGGTAAAAATTGCAAAACGCATATTAACACACCTAACACAAGCACCATTGTTATAAAAGGCGATAAAACTGCATTTACAAAAATGCCTGCAATCGATAAATAGCCAAAATAAATATACACAATCGGCAGAGTAAAAACAATAGCGGCAGCAGACTGCAAAACGCTTATAACGAAAGCCGAAATTATTTTTAAAAATATATTCTTATTGTTGCTTTTTTGAAACTTTGAAAAAAGATGTTCAAATGTCAACACAATACCGATAGTTGCACTTACCGAAAGCAAAAGAGAAACGCTTATAGAAGAATAAGGGTTATTTAAAATCAAAACCGCCAAAGCAAGTCCGATAGAATTAAAAGCGTCGCTTTCTCGATTAAACAAGTTTGCCGCCAATACGGCTATCATCATAATACCTGCTCTCATAAGAGAAAATTTGAAGCCGATAATCATCATAAAAATTATGACAAATGCAATGGCAAATATTGAAGATTTTTTACGAGAAACTCCTAAAAGCGTTAGAAATGCAAACAAAAATCCTGTAACTATCGACAAATGCAACCCCGAAGTCGCGGTTGCGTGAAGCAAACCGCACCGCTGAAAAGCGGTGTATAATTGATCATCAATACCCGATTTATCACCAAATACAACCGCCTTTGTAACCCCTGCACCGTAGGTCATATTTTGATTAATTCCGCTCTTTAACGCTTTGCGGAATTTTGCGATATTTACAGTAGTGTTTTTGTGAGTTATCTTGATATTCTCGGTAAAATAAACATAAGCGGAAAAGTAAATTCCTTTATCAATTTCGGCATATTGATTAGAAAAACCAAATTTTCCGTTAATCTCATCGCCGGGTTCAATATCTAATTTATCATAACAAAACAAAGAAAACTTAATATTACTGCCGTCATTAGTTTTGAAAACATAATCAAATCCTGTTTCTGAAACATCGGGATAATCAAGCAAAGTTCCGCTTATCTCTTTATTTTCTTTGCAATAAACAGAATTATAAGATTGTATATTCCGATTAAACAAAAATGTGTTTAATGAAAACAGCGAAACAGTTGCTAAAAGCATTAACACAACAGGAATTTGCCATCTTTTAAAAACTAAACATAAAACAAATCCCAAAAATGCTAAAATGCTTAAAGATAAAGCAAAAGCCTGTCCGAATTTTATAGCGAGAATTGTAATAAAAAAGGAGGAAAAACCTATTGTAGCGAATATTCTACGCATAAGTTTCCCCTCATTTCTTGAATTTATTTTTGTTTCAACTTTTTGGTATCAGATTTTTTTACCAAAGTCGGTTTTTCTTTTCCCAAAACGCAATTTTTAGTAATTACTACACTCTCAACCCCTCTTTTTGAAGGAATTTCAAACATAATATCCATAAGCAACTGTTCAATTAATGAACGAAGTCCTCTTGCTCCCGTTTTACGTTTTATTGTTTCTTTTGCAATTTCTCTCAAAGCGTCATCTTCAAATTTTAAATCAACACCGTCAAATTGTAAAAGTTTAATATATTGCTTTATGATTGAATTTTTAGGTTTTACCATAATTTCAACCATATCATCAACCGAGAGTTTGTTAAGACCGGTTACAACAGGAAGCCTGCCTACAAGTTCCGGAATAAGTCCGAATTTAACCAAATCCTGATTATTCACTTTTTCAAGCAGTTTATCAGTTTTTTCATCATCGTTTTCAACGATTTCAGCACCGAAACCAAGCGATGATTTTGCACCGATACGCTTTTCAATAATCTTATCAATACCGTCAAAAGCACCGCCGCAAATAAACAATATATTAGAAGTATCAATCTGAATAAATTCCTGTTGCGGGTGCTTTCTTCCGCCTGTCGGTGGAACATTTGAAACAGTACCTTCAATTATTTTTAATAGTGCCTGCTGAACACCTTCGCCCGAAACATCTCTTGTTATAGAAGTGTTTTCTGATTTTCTTGCAATTTTATCTATCTCGTCAATATAGATAATGCCTTTTTGCGCTTTTTCAACATCAAAATCAGCATTTTGTATTAATCTGAGAAGAATATTTTCAACATCTTCGCCGACATACCCCGCCTCGGTCAAGGTGGTTGCATCAGTCACCGCAAAAGGTACATCAAGCGCCTTTGCAAGTGTTTGAGCAAGCAAAGTTTTACCGACACCCGTAGGGCCTACCAAAAGAATATTTGATTTACCGATTTCAACATCATCAACATAATCTTCCTGCATTATTCTTTTATAATGATTATAAACAGCAACACAAAGTGCTTTTTTTGCATTGTCCTGACCGATTACATAATCATCAAGAATTTTTTTAAGTTCTGTCGGTTTTTTTACTTCAAATGTGAATTCACCGTCAGTTTTGGGTTGGCGTGTTTCAAATAATTCTTCACCGATAACCGCTGCACATAGTCTAATACATTCATCACAAATAAAAACTCCGTTAGGTCCTTTTACCATTTGGTTTACCTGTGCTTCGTTCCTTCCGCAAAACGAACAATGAACTGTCTTTTTATCGTTATTAGGCATTAATAACCTCCGAATCTATCTTTTCATTACCTTATCTACAAGACCGTATTCAACCGCTTCTTCGGCAGTGAGCCAATTATCACGGTCGGTATCAATTGCTACTTGTTCAATAGGTTTTCCTGTATTTTCTGCTAATATTCTGTTTAATCTTTCTTTGGTTTTTAAAATGTGTTTAGCGGTAATTTCAATTTCAGAAGCCTGACCTTGTGCTCCGCCTGACGGCTGATGAATCATTACCTCAGCATTAGGAAGAACATATCTTTTACCTTTTGCACCTGATGAGAGCAAGAATGCACCCATTGAAGCCGCCATACCCATACAAATAGTAGATACATCACATTTAATATACTGCATTGTATCATAAATAGCAAGACCTGCCGAAACAGAACCTCCCGGACTGTTGATATAAAGGCTTATATCTTTATTCGGATCCTGACCCTCTAAAAATAGAAGTTGTGCAATTACGATTGATGCGGTTGCATCGTTAACCTCATCTGACAAAACAATAATTCTGTCATTTAAAAGACGAGAGAAAATATCATAAGAACGCTCGCCTCTGCTTGTTTGTTCTACTACATAAGGTACTAAACTCATAATAAATCTTTCCTTTCTAAAACCG
>CACYEQ010000042.1 GCA_902773485.1 Oscillospiraceae bacterium | reverse complement strand
GTAAGGCTTGCGGTTACTACAACGGCAGACAGGTTGTAGAGGTTAAAGAGGACTAATTTCAGGTCATTATCAGGGAAGGAGATTTTTAGTTAAATTTCCTTCCCATTTTTCTTAGGCAAATGTTTTGTCTGCCAACTATTCGGCAAGAAGTGTGATAGACTAAAATTTTTGTGTTGCCTCAGGCAGAAAGTTCAATCAAATTTGAGGTGTAAAAAAGGCGGTGAAAAAATGGTTAAAATCAGTGAGGTGGAAAAAGGCTCTGTTGCCGATAAAAAAGGCATAAAACAGGGCGATATACTCGTTTCAATCAATAAAAATAATATAACCGATATTCTTGATTACCGTTTTTATTGCACCGAGCGAAAAATAAAGATAGTTATTGAAAAAGAAAACGGCAAACGCCGTACTGTAAAAATAAAAAAAGATGAGTATGATGATATAGGTCTATCTTTTGAAACATATCTTATGGACAAGCAACGCTCTTGTTCGAACGGCTGTATTTTCTGTTTTATTGACCAAATGCCGCCTAATATGCGTGAAACACTTTATTTTAAAGATGATGATGCACGCCTTTCGTTCCTTTTCGGCAACTACATAACGCTTACTAATATAACCGATGAAGAAATTGACCGCATTATAAAAATGCACATCAGCCCTATTAATATTTCTGTACATACAACCAACCCCGAACTTCGCTGTAAAATGATGAAAAACCGTTTTGCCGGTGACGCTTTGCGCCATATGTATAAACTTTGTGAAAACGGCATTAAAATTAATTGTCAGTTAGTGCTGGTGCCAAAATTTAACGACGGTGAAGAACTTAAAAAAACGCTTTTGGATCTTGAAAAACTTTATCCTAATGTGGAATCGGTAGCCGCAGTTCCCGTAGGACTTACAAAGCACAGAGAGGGACTTGAAAAATTAGAGCCGTTTAATAAACAAACCGCAAAAGCGGTTATTGATATTATGAATGAAATCGGCGATGAATGTGTAGAAAAATACGGTGATAGGCTTTTTTACCCATCTGATGAATTTTATAATTTAGCGGAAATCGAAATGCCTGATGAAAGTTATTACGGCGAGATGTTGCAACTTGAAAACGGCGTAGGAATGAGTGCTTTAATGCTTTCGCAGTTTAAAACGGCTTGTGAAATGTTTGAGGGCGAAACCCCAAAAGGCGAAAAACTTACAATTCCGACAGGAAAAGGCGCATACAAATTAATAAAAAAACTGGTTGATTATGCAACATTGAAGTGGCATAATATTAATTGTGAAGTAATACCGATTGAGAACTATTTTTTCGGACCGTTAATTACCACAACGGGACTGATAACCGGATCTGATTTAATTAAAAATTTAAAAGGCAGAGAGAACCTTGGAAAACTGCTTATTTCGAGTGCAATGTTGCGTTCTGAGGGCGATGTTTTTTTAGACGATTTAATCCCTACCGATATTGAAAAAGAATTAGGCGTGAAAATAAAAGTTACCGATTGCGACGGTATGGCGCTTTTAGAGGCGTTGTTTGATAATGAATAATACAGGAGAAAAAATTTTATGAAACCGATAATTGCAGTTGTGGGACGTCCGAATGTCGGCAAATCCACACTTTTTAATAAATTAATAGGTCAGCGTCTTTCAATTGTCGATGATACCCCCGGTGTTACGAGAGACAGAATTTTCGGTGATTGCGATTGGCGCGGTAAAACCGTAACGCTTATTGATACAGGCGGTATCGAGCCGAAAACCGACGATGTAATTTTATCGCAAATGCGTGCGCAGGCAAACCTCGCTATTGATATGGCTCAGGCGATTATTTTTGTTGTCGATTTGAAATCGGGCATAACCTCAGCCGATTCCGAAGTAGGTGCAATGCTTCAAAAATCGGGCAAACCTGTTGTGCTTTGCGTTAATAAATGTGACGGAATTGGCGAAGTGCCACCCGAATTTTACGAGTTTTATAATTTAGGGCTTGGTGAGCCGATTGCGGTTTCATCTGTACACGGTCACGGAACAGGCGACCTTTTAGATGCTGTTTTTGAACATCTTAAATTTGATAATAAACAAGAAACAGAGGGCGAAAATCCGATAAATGTTGCTATTATAGGCAAACCTAACGCAGGAAAATCGTCGCTGATAAATAAAATTGCGGGCGACGAGAGAGCGATAGTTTCGGATATTGCGGGAACCACCCGTGACGCTATTGATTTTACCGTTGAGAATAAATACGGCAGGTTTAATTTTATTGATACCGCAGGACTTCGAAGAAAGTCAAGGGTTGATGAAAAAATTGAAAAATACTCGGTAATTCGTGCAAAAATGGCAGTGGAGCGAGCAGATGTTTGCGTTATTATGATTGACGCAGTCGAGGGCTTTACCGAGCAGGATTCAAAAGTTGCTTCAATTGCCCTTGACGGCGGAAAAGCCTGCATTATTGCGGTAAATAAGTGGGATTTAGTTGAAAAAGACGGCAAAACTATGGACAATTACCGTAAAGATTTAATGGTTGATTTCTCGTTTATGTCTTATGCTCCGATAATTTTTATCTCGGCACTTACAGGTCAGCGTTTAGACGGACTTATGGAGAAAATTAAATATGTTTACACTCAGAATAATATGCGAATTTCAACAGGTCGTTTAAATGAACTTTTAGCAGAGGCTACCGCAAGGGTTCAGCCTCCTTCGGATAAAGGCAAGCGGTTAAAGATTTATTATATGACTCAGCCTACTTCGGCACCGCCGACCTTTGTATGCTTTTGCAACAACAAAGATTTATTTCATTTTTCTTATCAAAGATATATAGAAAATCAAATAAGACAGACTTTCGGATTAGAGGGTACGCCTGTAAAAATAATTGTAAGAGAGCGAGGAGAAAAGTTTTGATAATTGCAATTTTTATTTCGGTTTTAATTTTTTGTATTATCGCTTACTTAATTTGCAGTATTAACTTTGCGGTTATTTTTACAAAAATATTTGCCCATACCGATGTCAGAGAACACGGCTCGGGTAACGCAGGTATGACAAATGTTATGCGAACAGCAGGTAAAACTCTCGGAATTTTAACATTTTTAGGCGACTTTTTAAAAGGTACTGTTGCAGTGATTTTGGGTAAATATTTGTTTTTAAAGTTTGCCGAAGTTTTAGTGCAGATTTTTGATAAAAACCCAAACGCTTTTGTCGGTGCCGAAAACTACTTAAATCCCGATATTGTAGGATTTTTAATGGGTGTTTTTTGCCTGCTCGGTCATATGTTCCCGATATATTTCGGCTTTAAAGGCGGAAAAGGCGTTTCAACAATCGTAGGCTCTGCCGCAGCATATTCGCCGTTTACCGCTTTAATTTCGTTTATAGTATTTTTAGTAAGCGTATTTACTTCAAAAATCGTATCAATATCGTCAATTATTGCGGTAAGCGTTGCAATTCCGCTTTCTTACATATTTTTTGATAAATCGGGCGAGTATATTTTATTCGGCACTCATCAGGCATTAGTCGCCGCAATACTTATGGCAGTAATGTCCGGTATGGTTATTTTAAAGCACCACGAAAATATTAAAAGACTTATTAAAGGCGAAGAGAAGAAATTTTCAGTAAAAAAAGAGGGTTGATTTTTATGAAAATTACTGTTTTAGGTTCAGGCGGTTGGGGAACTGCTCTTGCAATTTTGAGCAACGATTGTTCTCATCAAACTGTTATTTGGGGTAAGTTTCCGAAAGAGATTGAAAATATAAAAAAAACAGGAGAAAATCCACTTTTAAAAGGCGTTGAAATACCGAAAGATATAGTATTAACATCAGATCGCGAACAAATAAAAAACAGCGACATTGTTATTATAGCAACGCCCTCGTTTGCGGTAAAAGAGACTGCCGATATGCTTAAAAACTATATTAATGAGAAAACTATTGTTGTATCGGTTGCAAAAGGTTTTGAAAAAAATACATTAAAAAGGTTTTCGCAGATTATTTCCGAAAGTCTGCCGAAAAACCCCGTTGTTGCACTTTCCGGTCCTTCTCATGCCGAAGAGGTAGGCAGAAAAATACCTACTTCAATTGTTTCGGCGAGCGAAAATATCAATGCCGCAAAAACAATTCAAGAGGCGCTTTCAAACGATTATTTCAGAATTTACACCAATACCGATGTAATCGGCGTTGAAACAGGTGCGGCACTTAAAAATATTATTGCGGTTGCCGCAGGAATTATCGTAGGATTGAAACTCGGTGACAACTCAATTGCCGCTTTAATAACGAGGGGTATTAATGAAATGTCGAAACTCGGCGTTGCAATGGGTGCAAAAGCACAAACTTTTGCAGGTCTTTCGGGAATCGGCGATTTGGTTGTAACTTGTACTTCGGCTCATTCCCGTAACCGCAGTTTCGGCAAACTAATCGGCGAGGGCGTTGATGTGGCACAAGCAAAAGAACAAATCGGAACGGTTGAGGGCTATTTTGCTTGCGAGTGTGCAAAAAAACTTTCTTCAAGATACGGCGTTGAAATGCCGATTGTAAACGAATGTTATAAAGTTTTGTATGAAAATATGAATGTAAAAGACACCGTTAAAAACCTTATGACCAGAGATAAAAAGCAAGAGATTTTCTAATTTTTATAAAAATTGTTGAAATTAGGCGAAATATATAATATAATAACTTAGATGTAGATTAAAAAATACGGAGGAAACATAATGGCAGGAAATAAAATGAAGGTTGACCAAATAACCTCAATGGACGAGGATTTTGCAAAATGGTACACTGACATTTGTAAAAAAGCGGAATTAATTGAATATACCAGCGTTAAGGGATGTATGGTAATACGCCCTTACGGTTATGCTATTTGGGAGAACATTCAAAGAATTCTTGATAATAAGTTTAAAGAAACAGGACACGAGAATGTTTGTATGCCTATGTTCATTCCCGAATCGCTTTTACAAAAAGAAAAAGACCATGTAGAGGGTTTTGCTCCCGAGGTTGCATGGGTGACTCACGGCGGAAGCGAACAGTTGGAAGAACGCCTTTGTGTTCGTCCTACTTCTGAAACACTTTTCTGTGAGCATTATAAAAATATTATTCATTCTTATCGTGATTTACCAAAACTCTATAATCAATGGGTTTCGGTTGTTCGCTGGGAAAAAACTACCCGTCCATTCCTTCGTTCTCGTGAATTTTTATGGCAAGAAGGTCATACTATTCACGCAACCGCCGAAGAAGCGATTGCTGAAACAGAAAAAATGCTTAATGTTTATGCCGACTTTTGTGAAAAAGAACTTGCAATGCCTGTTTTAAAAGGCAAAAAGACCGATTCTGATAAGTTTGCAGGCGCAGTTTCAACCTATGCTATCGAGGCTCTTATGCACGACGGTAAGGCTTTGCAGGCAGGTACTTCACACTATTTCGGCGACGGTTTTGCAAAAGCGTTTGATATTCAGTTTTCTGATAAAGATAATAAAAAAGCCTACCCGCACCAGACTTCTTGGGGTGTGACTACCCGTTTAATAGGTGCAATTATTATGACTCACGGCGATAATAACGGTCTTGTTCTGCC
>CACYEQ010000041.1 GCA_902773485.1 Oscillospiraceae bacterium | reverse complement strand
TTACCTATTCTGAATGCCAGAATAGGGCGACCCAAAACCGATTTTCCTATCTGAAAAACATCAAGAAAAGAAAATTCTTCGCCCAAAGCATAAATTTTGTTTATTACCTCGTTAATACTGTATTCGCGTTGTTCAATGGAAGTTGCCATTTTTACCACCTCAAAATATTTTTTTAGGAGATTTTTATTTATGGAATTAGCAGAAAAAACCCTTGATAAAGAATATGCATTTAAAGGAAAAATTATCAATGTAAGAGTTGATAAAGTGCAGTTGCCGAACAATTCAATCGGCACAAGAGAAATTGTTGAACACAACGGCGGAATAGGAATTTTGCCCATCGATGACGAAAACAACGCTTATGTTGTAAAACAGTGGCGTTCACCTTATCAAAAAGTTGTTGCCGAAATTCCCGCAGGCAAGCGTGAGGGCGACGAAAACCCGCTTGACGGCGGTATAAGAGAATTAAAAGAAGAAATAGGCGCTGTTGCCGATGAAATAACTTCGCTCGGCGAACTCTACCCCTCGCCCGGATATTGCGGTGAAATAATTTACTTGTTTTTAGCGAGAAAATTAAAATTTTCTTCCCAAAAGTTAGATAAGGACGAATTTTTAAATGTGGAAAAAATACCTTTTAAAAAACTTGTGGAAAAGATAGTAAACGGTGAAATTGCCGACGCTAAAACCATCGCCGCAGTTTTAAAGGCTGATAAAATAATAAACGGATAAGCAGTAATATTAGTAAAGTATATAGCAAAATATATAAAAAAACGCCTCAGGCTTAACTCCTGAGGCATTGTTTTTAATATTGTTTTGTGCTACGGTTTATTTTATTACTCCGTACAAAGGCATATCGTTATCGGATTTCGGCGCACGCTCAGCATTTTTAGGCTGATAAGATTGTCTTGCAGGTCTGCGACCGCCTCTGTTATAATTGTTTCTGCGCCCGTTTCTTCCTCTGTTCGGTCTGAAAGTCTTATTATCTTTTGAAGTACCAATACAAACTCTTCTGTGGTCGTTTTCGCCGATTGACCAACTTTCAACGCCTTCAACTTCCTGAACTGCGTTGTGAACAATTCTTCTTTCATAAGAATTCATTGCTTCTAGCATTATATTCTTATTGAATTTTTTGGCTTTATAAGCGCTTTTCTTTGCAAGGTTTATTAAAACCTGCTCTCTTTTTTCGCGGTACTCACCCGGGTTCAGCGAAATTCTTATATAATCGTCTTTACCCTTGTTTGCAACCAGCGAAATTAAATGCTGTATTGCGTCAATAGTTTCGCCTTTTCTGCCAATACAAACACCGAGATTGTCGCCGTTAAAGTTGATTTTTGTTCCGTCTTCCGCCTCTTTAACCTCAACCTCAATATTTTCAACACCCATATTTGTAAGAATTGATTTTAAATAATCAACCACTTTTTCTTCGGTTTCTTTATCCATTTCGGCACTTTTTATAATTGGTTTTATTTTAACTTCTTCAGTTTTTTCTTCGTTTTTTTCTTGCTTTTCTTCAACCTCTGCAAAAACTCTTACTTTTGCATCGGAACCGCCGAACAAACCCAAAGTTTTCGGTTTCGGCATATCAATAATTTCAAAATCTACTTCAACATTTTCTACGGCAGAACCCAATTGTTGCAAAGCTTTTTCTTTTGCTTCTTCTACCGTTTTGCCTGTGGCAATAGCATCAATAATCATTTAATATTTTCCTCTCAATTCTGACTGTCAATAATTTTTTGTTCTTTTTGTCTTCTGGAAATTCCCTCTTCAATCATTTCTTTTGCCAAAATTTTATCGGCAGAATAGAAGTGATTAACAATAAGCAATATGACTGTGTTTACAACGCTTGAACAAATCCAGTAAAAACCGGTAGCACAAGTTACCTGGAATGTGAAAATCAGCGAAATTACCGGCATTGTAAACATCATAATTTTCATTGAACCGCCTTGCGACGCCATCTGCGGATTATTCTTTGCCTGCTGTCTGTTTGAAATAAACATAGAAAGCATCTGCGCTAAAAAACAGATTATAGGAATCAACCAAGTAGAATTAAACGCATTTATAACATCTGTGCTGAAATGCGGTGTTTGCGACAAATCAAGACCAAACAAATTAAAATATGATACATCAATTTGCGAAGCAATTTTTGCACCTCTGGTTGCAGAGCCGTAAATAATCATATTAACGCTGTAAAATACCATCATCAAAATAACCATACGAATAATCATAGGCAAACAACCGCCTGTCGGGCTGATGTTTTCTTTTTGATAAAGTTCCTGCATTGCAGACTGATATTTCATTCTGTCATCGCCGAATTTTTCTTTCAACGCTTCAAGTTTAGGACGAAGTCTTGCTTGTTTTGCCATATTCTTTTGTTGCTTAATGTTAAAAGGAATAAGTGCCATATTTACAATTAACGTAAAGACAAATATAGCAACGGGGTAACTTTGAAAAAATTCACAAAGTTGCTTTAATAACCAAACAAAAGGGGTTAAAATTGTATCCATATTTTTTAACCTTTCTTACAATTTTTCTTATAACTGATTTTAGGCGGAACAGGATCTGCTCCTCCTTTACAAAAGGGATTACAACGAAGTATTCTTTTTATCGAAAGATATGAGCCGCGTACAGCACCGTGAACCTTTAACGCCTCTACTGCGTAAGCCGAACAAGTCGGCGAAAATCTGCAACAAGGCGGTTTTATCGGAGATATTATTTTTTTATAAGTTTTAACTAAAAAAATAAGAATATACTTCATAATTAATCAATAATTTTGGCTTTCTTCAAAAGTTTTTCAAGTTCTTCTCTTGCTTCAAAACTCTTTATTTCAGCCGATTTTTTTCTTGCGACTATTACCATATCAACATTTCTTGAAAACAAAGGCAAAAGTTCTCTGTATGCTTGTCTTATAACTCTTTTTGCTCTGTTTCTTTTAACCGCTTTGCCCACCTTTTTGCCGACAGTTATTCCTAAGCGAGAAAATCCCGCGCCGTTTTCTTTAAAATAAACTACAAGCGCAGGAGAAATATAAGATGTCTTTTTTCTGTAAAGCCGTCTGAAATCCCTATTCTCTTTAATAGTGATAATTTCCACTATAATTTACCTTTAATTAATAAGAGAGTCTTTTTCTTCCTTTTGCTCTTCTTCTTGCAAGAACTTTACGGCCGTTTCTGTCAGCCATTCTTTTTCTGAAACCGTGAACTTTTTTTCTGTGTAGTTTTTTTGGTTGGAATGTTCTTAACATTTTTTTCACCTTTCTTTAATATTTTTATTTTGAACTTTTATTAAGTTTTCAGATACTTTATAGTTGTTTTAGAAAAGGCATAATAAAAGATTCTAAACCATTTAAGAATTATATACTACTTTTTATATTTTGTCAAGACTTTTTTGCGGTCGAGTGCCTAGACACGCTTCTCTTCGGCGAAAAATTTGATGTAACTTTAATATTTGTGTTGCCTCAGTTTTGAAGTTTTGCTTTAACTCTGAGGCTTTTTGTTTTCATCAAACATATAAACATTTTGTAGGACAGGGGTTTACTCCCTCCCTACAATGATTGCAACGCAACTCTTCGGGCTATAAGTTTGATATTGCTTAAATATTCGTAATGTCTCAGGTATTAAGCCTGATGTGAATTTTTCGTGCTGTAAGCACACACTAATTTTTTTTATTATTCATTTTTCTTTATTTTCTATTTGCTTTTTATTTATTTTAACATTTTTTACGCTTATTTATTAAGTATATATTATATAATATATATAATATTAAATAATATATTGCAAAATTAATAAAAATATGTTAAAATATAATTGGTTATAATTCGGCTTATTAAAAATAAAGGAGGAAAAATTACATAATGGAAACGTTACAGGAAGTTTGGCAAGCGGTCAGCAAATATTGTAAAACACAGGTGAACGAAGTTACTTTTAACGCTTGGTTTACCACTATTTCTTTACAAAAAATTGAAGGAAGTAATGTGATTTTATATGTAAATACGCCTTTTTTGAAAAATATTATTGAAGATAATTATAAAGGTATTTTAGTTGACGCTTTTACAGAAGTATTAAAATTCCCCGTAAAAGTTGTTATTATTACCGAAGAAGATAAGCCTATTTCTCCTATTAAATTTGTTGATACTTCGGAACAATATGAATATACGTTTGATACATTTATTGTTGGTTCTTCAAACCGTTTCGCTCATGCGGCTTCTCTTGCCGTTGCCGAAAACGACGGTATTATTTATAATCCGCTTTTTATTTGGGGAAATTCGGGACTCGGTAAAACTCATTTGCTTTCTGCTATTTCAACCAGAATAAAAGAAAAATTTCCTGATAAAAAAATAGTTTTGGCTACTTGCGAAGCATTTACAAATGAGGTTATTTATTGCTTGCAACACGGAACTATGCATAAACTTCGTGAAAAATACAGAAATGTAGATGTTTTGCTTATTGACGATATTCAATTTATTGCAGGTAAAGAGGCTACACAGGAAGAGTTTTTTAATACTTTTAACGAACTTTATGAAAAACGAAAACAAATAGTTTTAACTTCCGACCGTCCGCCGAAAGATATTGATTCAATTCCGGAAAGACTTGTAGGCAGGTTTGAAGCAGGTATTATTGCCGATATTCAACCGCCGGAATATGAAACAAGAATAGGTATTTTAAAAAGAAAAGCGCAACTTATGAATTTTAAATTGCCGGAAGATATTTTGATTTATGTTGCCGATAATGTTAAAAGCAATATTCGTCAATTAGAGGGCGTTGTTAAAAAGTTGCAGGCTTATTCAATGATTTACGATAATATTACACTTTCGGTTGCCGAAAACACAATAAGAGATATTAAACGTGATGATGAACCCGAACCTGTTACAATAAAAAGAATTATTGAAAGCGTTTCAAGTGTTTACAATGTTTCGGTTGATGATATTTATTCACAAAGACAAGACGCTGAAATTTCTCACGCAAGACAGGTTGCAATGTATGTTATTCGCAAAATTACCGATACTTCTTTAAAAAACATCGGTAAAGAGTTTGATAAAGACCATTCAACTGTTCTTTATTCCTGCAACAAAATTGATAACTTGATTTTGAAAAATGATATCGAAGAAAGAAAAGTTGAAAAAGTAATGCGTAATCTTACAGGTAAAACCCCGCCAAAATTCAAGTAGTATTTTAATAAATAAAGAATAATTGATAATTAATAAATTTGGTGTGCTACGCATTGTTATTAAAAATACCATTACAGATGATGACACAGTGAGCCATCGATGGCTTTTGACGAAAAAAATTATGCAAAAATTTTTCGACAAAATTTAAACATATAACATTTAATTTTCAACAAAAATGTTTAAAACATAACACTCAAAAATATTTTCAAATTTTCACATATAATAATTAACATTCAATGTTGATATCAAAAGTGTGTATTTTACTGGCAACAGACAAGTTATTAACATTTTTAAATACCCCTACTACTATTACTATAATTAATAGTTATTTTTGTAAGTTTTTGAATTTTAAAATATTAATTTTTTTAAGCGTATGTTAAAAATATTATAATTTAAGGAGAATAAAAAATGAAATTTTCTTGTGAAACAGCATTATTATCAAACGCAGTAAGTTGCGTAGCGAGAGCAGTTACTTCAAAATCATCGCTTGCAACTCTTGAAGGAATATTAATTAGAACAAATCAAAATGAGTTAATTCTTTCGGGTTATGACCTTGAAATAGCAATGCAAACAAAAATTTCAGCCGATATTGTAACCGAGGGATGTACTGTGCTTAATGCTAAAATTCTGGGTGAGATTTTAAGAAAATTACCTTCCGACAGAGTAACAATAGAAATTTATGATATTAATAAAGCATTAATAACAGGCGGAACAAGTGAATTTACAATTATCGCTTTGGACGCAAACGAGTACCCCGAACTGCCGAAACTTGACGATGAAAAATCATTTTCAGTTAATGCAGATACGCTTCGCAGTATGATTTCACAAACAGTTTTTGCAGTTTCTACCGCTGATGACAGACCTATTTATAAAGGTATTTTGTTTGAACTTAACAATAATGTGTTAAAACTTGTTTCTGCTGACGGTTGCCGTTTGGCTATTCGAAAAGAAGAAATTAACGATAACGGCGATTTTAATTTTGTTGTTCCTTCAAAAGGACTTAATGAAATTTTGAAAATTATCGGTGAAGAAAGCGATTTTGATGTAACTGTAAGCGTAAGCCGTCGCCATATAGAGTTTAAAATTAAAGATTACATATTAATTTCAAGATTATTAGAGGGTGAATTCTTCAATTATAACAATAATTCGGTAATTCCCGAGGGCGAACAGACAGTTGTTATTACCGAAACAAAAGAAATGCTTAATTTGATTGAAAGAATTTCGCTTGTTATTACTGACAGGGTAAAATCTCCTATAAGATGTACTTTTAAAGATAATCAGGTTTATATGCGTTGTTCCACAATAAACGGAAAATCTTCTGATTTTCTTAATTGTGATATTTCGGGCGATGAGCAGGAAATAGGTTTTAATTCAAGATTTTTTATTGACGCACTCAGAGCAGTAGATACCGATAAAGTTAAGGTTGTTGTGAACGGCTCGCAAAGACCGATTAAAATTTTACCTCTTGAAGGTGATGATTTTCTCTTTATCGTAGTACCTGTTATTATGAAATCCGAATAGCGGTGAGCCACCGCGGGCATATTTTTCGGCGAAAAGTTTGATTTAACTTGTAATTTTGCGTTGCCTCAGGGTTAAAGTTTGATGAAACTATATAAAAAATTTGTAAGGGATGGCATCCTTAACATCCCGTTAAAATATGTAAAAACAAATAAACATATAGTAGGGCGGAGACGTAGCAATCGCTGAAATAAAAAAATTAATAATTAAATGAAAGAAAACAAAAAATGCAAATTAAAATTGATACAGAATTTATAAAACTAGACTCGCTTTTAAAACTATCGGGCATTGTGTCTACGGGCGGTGCTGCAAAAATGTTTATTCAAAACGGAGAGGTAAGAGTAAACGGTGAAACTTGCCTTATGCGAGGAAAAAAAATTCGCTCTGGCGATAGAATTGAGATTTTTGATGAAATAATTGAAGTGATAAATTAAATGTATATTGAGAAAATTGAATACGAAAATTACCGTAATCTTAAAAAAGGGGAGTTTGTTCCCGATAAAGAAATCAACATAATTTACGGCGATAACGCACAGGGAAAAACTAACCTTATTGAAGCAATTTGGCTTTTTACCGGTAAAAAGAGTTTCAGAGGAACAAAAGATAATCAACTTATAAATATAATGAGCGAAAATCAAACCGCAAAAATCAAAACTTTGTTTTTTTCGGGAGAACGTTCGCAAAAAGCCGACATTATTATCACAAATAAACGTCTGGCTTCGGTTAATGATATAAATTTAAGTTCCGCAAGCGGTCTTTCCGAAAAATTCACGGCGGTGCTTTTCTCGCCTGCTGATATGGATTTGATTAAAGAAGGCCCTGTTGTAAGAAGAAAATTTTTAGATAACGCAATTTCAACTGTTCGACCTAAATATAATAAAATTCTAAACTCTTATAACCGAGCGGTTTTACAAAGAAATACCGTTTTAAAAGATGTTGTATTTCACCCCGAACTCGATTTTATGCTTGATGTTTACGAGGGCAGAATTGCAAAATGCGGTGCTTACATAATCGCTCAAAGAAAAAAATATATTGAAGCACTCGGCGAATATATTAAAGAAATTTACAGTGGAATTTCTTCAAATAAAGAGGAAATCTCAATTAAATATAAATGCACAACGGGCGACGGCAGCGAGAAAGAAATTTTAACTCATTTAAAGAAAAATCGAGTGCAAGACGCAGTCACCGCCACCACCAATTGCGGACCGCACCGTGATGATATGGAATTTTTTATTAACGGACTTTCGCTTAAAATATTCGGCTCGCAAGGTCAACGTCGTTCGGCGGTAGTATCTTTAAAACTTTCCGAAGCGGAAATTTTGAAAAAGCATACAGGCGAACAGCCGATAGCAATTTTAGATGATGTAATGAGCGAACTTGATTTAACAAGACAGGATTATATTCTTAATCATATAAAAGGTTGGCAGGTTTTTATTACCTGTTGCGACCCAAATACAATAAAATCGCTGAATGAGGGCAAGGTTTTTAAAATGGAAAACGGTCTGCTTACAAACGAATAAATGGTGAAGAATTATGTTGTATCTCGGCGGAAATACATTTGTCAAAAATGATGAAATTATAGGCATTTTTGATATGGATAATGTTACTGTATCGAAAAAAACAAGGGATTTTCTTAATAATGCCGAAAAAGAAAATAGCATAGTTTATACAAGTATTTATGATTTACCGTTGTCGTTAGTGGTAACAAAAAACAACGCTTACATTTCACCAATCGCCCCAAAAACATTAAGTTACAGGGTTAAAAACAAATTGGTGTGAAAATGAATAGTGAATAATTAATAATTAATAATTAATAATTAATGTGTGCCTTACGGCACGAAAATAAAAACCAAAAATTTAAACCCCGAGGGGAAGCAAACTATTAGTCATATTAAAGTTTTTACCCGAGGAGAATGCGTGCACAGGTTCTGTGCCGGAAAGGTGAAGATAAAATGGAAAACGAAGAAGTATTGATGAACACGCAGGTTGAGGAGGAATATGATGCCTCGGCGATTCAGGTTCTTGAAGGACTTGAAGCCGTAAGAAAACGCCCCGGTATGTATATCGGCTCGACAGGCGAGCGAGGTTTGCACCATCTTGTTTACGAAATTGTCGATAACTCTATCGATGAGGCGTTGGCAGGCTATTGCACCGATATTAATGTCGAAATTTTAGATGATGATATTATAAGAGTTTCCGACAACGGTCGAGGTATTCCTGTTGATATTCAGAAAAAAATGGGCATGCCGGCGGTTACCGTTGTATTTACTCAACTTCACGCAGGCGGTAAATTTGGTGGTTCGGGCTATAAAGTATCAGGCGGTTTGCACGGTGTTGGTTCATCAGTTGTAAATGCTCTTTCCGATTGGCTCGAAGTAGAAGTGCGAAAAGACGGCAAACTCTACCGCCAGCGTTTTGAAGATTCAAAACCTGTTTATGATTTAAAATGTATCGGCGAATGCGAGGGCTCGGGTACAACCGTTACTTTTAAAGCCAGCGCAAAAACTTTCACCGAAACTACAAGATACGATTATGAAACTTTGTTGACCAGACTTCGTGAGCAAGCGTTTTTGAACGCAGGTATCAGAATTAACCTTTCCGACAAGCGTTTTGACGCAGAAGTTGACGATAAAGGTGAGCCGAGATCAGATGTTCTTCATTTTGAGGGAGGTATTAAATCTTATTGCGATTTCTTGCTTTCTAAAAAGAAAGCCGCTAACCGAATTACAGAAGACGATATTTACATTTCCGCAGTAAAGGGCGATGCACAGGTTGAAGTCGCTTTGCTTTATAACAGCGGTTACGATACAAATATCATCTCGTTTGCAAACAACATTCATACCGTTGACGGCGGTACTCACGAAAATTCTTTCAAAAAATCGCTTACCAAAGTTGTAAACGATTACGCAAGAAAATTTAAGTATTTAAAAGATAACGATTCAAATTTTAAAGGAGAAGATGTTCAAGAGGGTTTGATAGCAGTCATTTCGGTAAAACTTACCGACGCGCAGTTTGAAGGTCAAACCAAAGCAAAACTCGGAAATACATATATCGGAACGCTCGTTTCACAGGCTATGAACGAGAAATTGACCGATTATTTTGAAGATAACCCGGCAGTTGCAAAGTTGGTTGTCAGCAAAGTAATGTCGGCAACCGCTGCAAGAGAAAAAGCGCAAAAAGCCAGAGAATTAGAGCGTGAAAAATCAAAAGGTATAGGCAAAATGCGTATGCCTGATAAATTGGCTGATTGTATTTCTCGTGACCCGACAAAAAACGAACTCTACATAGTCGAGGGTGATTCAGCGGGCGGTTCTGCAATTAAAGGCAGAGATAGTAAATATCAGGCAATTTTGGCTCTTTGGGGCAAAATGCTCAATGTTGAAAAAGCGAGAATCGATAAAGTTTACGGCAACGATAAATTAACACCTGTCGTTATCGCTTTGGGAACGGGTATCGGCGATAATTTTGATATCGAAAAACTACGTTATCATAAAGTAATAATTATGTCCGATGCGGATGTCGACGGCGCACATATCGCAACACTTTTGCTTACATTCTTCTTCCGTTATATGCCTCAACTTATCGAAAACGGTCATATTTATATCGCTCAGCCGCCACTTTTTGAAGTTAAAAAAGGCAAACAGAAAAGATACGCTTTTAACGAGGCAGAGCGTGATAAATATAATGCTGAACTCGGCGGAAACGCTTCTATTCAGCGTTACAAAGGTCTTGGTGAAATGGACCCCGAACAACTTTGGGAAACCACAATGGACCCTTCTTTCAGAACTATGCTTAAAGTTACTATGGCTGATGCCGAGCGTGCCGATAAAGTTTTCAGCGTGCTAATGGGCGATGAAGTTGAGCCGAGAAAGAAATTTATCGAAGAAAACGCACAGTTTGTAGAAAACCTCGACATATAGTGGCGAGCCACCACGGGCATACTCTTCGGGTCGAGTGCCTCGACGGGTATACTCTTCGGGTATAAGCCTTAATATAATTTATAGTTTGTATCCCCTCAGGGTTGAAGTTTGATTTATCTTTGAGTTTTTTGTTTTTTTATCAAACATATAAACATTTTGTAGGGGTCGGCTGGGAAGCCCCCGCCAAAATCTGCTTAAATTTCTAATAAAGTCATTCCGAGTGTAACGAGGAATCTCGTCGAGTGCCTCGACACGCAATATTCGCTCGTGGTTCATTCATTTTATAATTATTTCACACGCAACAAAGAATTTATTTAGATTTAAGTGTTGGGGATTCTTCACTTTCGTTCAGAATGACATTGTGGGCAGTTTGAGCAAAACCACCCTTTATCGCCAAAAGGCGAAAGTTCCCCTAAAAGGGGCACCTAAATATGCTATTGCAAAACATAAAGTTAAATCAAACTTCAACCCTGAGGCGACACAAAACTAAATTTTAAAACAAACATTTTGCCGAAGATTTGCCTGCGGTGGCACACCGTGCCGTCCCTGTCAAGGGAAAGGGGACCGCGAAGCGGTGGAATGGTTTCCCTTGTAATTTTGAAAAATCTATTTTTAAAACGAGGTATTTATGGAGCAACTATCATATATTTTATCGGCTGACGAGGTAAAAGAAGCACTTTACACCGCAGGCGTATTGAAAAATTACAAGAAAAGAATGATTTTTATTGCGGTAATATCAGTGCTTGTAATAGTTTTATCGTTTATTCCGCTTGTGGGCAAATCGCTTACCGAAATTTTTGAAAACCCAAATGCTTATTTGCCAACAGTTGCGTTGATAATAGTAAATATTTTCGCTTATTTCGGCTACAAAAACAACGAAAAAAATACTGTAAGAGGCTCTACAACAGGTGAAAACACCGTGCTTACAATTTTTGAAGATAAGATTAATGTAGTGGTTGATGCGTATGACGCAAATTGGGATATTTTAAAAGAAGATGTTTTTGCGGTGCTTACAAGCGAAAATGAAATTATAATTAAGCTTGTTGACGGCAGATTAATGGCAATTCCTAAAAGGGTTTTGAATTATACTAATAAGCCAGCACTAAAAAAGGTTTTAGATTATTTTTGCGATATACCTGAAACAGAAGAAAAATAATTTTTAAATAAAGAATAATTTTCAGATTGGAGATAAATTAGCAACATGGATTTTGAAGAGAAAATTATACCTGTCGAAATATGCGATACTATGGAAAAATCGTTCCTTGATTATTCAATGAGCGTTATAGTTTCCCGTGCATTGCCGGATGTTCGTGACGGTTTAAAGCCTGTTCACAGAAGAATTCTTTATACAATGTTTGAAAGAAATCTTACGCCTGACAAGCCTTACCGTAAATGTGCCGATATTGTTGGTGCGGTGCTGGGATCTTACCACCCTCACGGAGATACTTCGGTTTATGACGCATTAGTCAGAATGGCACAGGATTTCTCAATGCGCTATGAAATGATTGACGGTCACGGAAACTTCGGTTCGGTTGACGGTCACCCTGCCGCAGCGTACCGTTATACTGAGGCAAGAATGTCAAAAATGGCAGTTGAAATGCTTGCCGATATTGATAAAGACACTGTTGACTTTATGCCCAACTACGACGACCGACTCAAAGAGCCTACAACACTTCCTTCCCGCATTCCTTATTTGCTGGTAAACGGTTCAAAAGGTATCGCCGTTGGTATGGCTACAAATATTCCGCCTCATAACTTGGGCGAAGTAATTGACTGCATTGTCGGCTATATTGACAATCCGGATATTACATTCGATGAGATGAACGAACTTTTGCCCGGTCCTGATTTTCCGACAGGCGGCGTTATTATGGGTAAAAGCGGAATCCGCTCGGCTTATGCTACCGGCAGAGGAAAAATTGTTGTTCGCGGTAAAGCCGAAATTGAGGAAATTCGTAACAACAAATTCCAGATTGTAATTACCGAAATACCTTATCAGGTTAATAAAAGAGAACTTGTTAAATCAATTGTTGATTTGGCTGATAACAAGAAAATTGAGGGTATTGACGATATTGTTGATTATTCAAACCGTGACGGTATGAAAATCGTTGTTGAACTAAAAAAAGATGTAAACCCACAGGTTACACTCAACAAACTTTATACATATACCCAGTTGCAAACAACGTTTGGTGTTATTATGCTGGCGCTGGTTGACGGCGTTCCGAAAGTGCTTAATTTAAAAGAAATTATGCACGAATATGTTAAATATCAAGAAGAAATCATTACTCGTCGCACAAAATTTGACCTTAAAAAAGCGATGGACAGAGCGCATATTTTGGAAGGATTAAAAATTGCGCTTGACGATATTGATAAAGTTATAAAAATAATTCGTTCTTCCAAAACCGTTGACGAAGCAAAAACTTCATTAATGGAAAACTTCCCGATTGATGAAATTCAGGCAAAACACATTGTAGATATGCGACTTGCCCAGTTGACAGGTTTGGAAATTGAAAAAATCGAGTCTGAATTGCAGTCGCTTCACGAAAAAATTGCCGATTTTAAAGATATTCTCGCAAATGAGCAGAGAATTCTTGAAATTGTTAAAGAAGAAGTGCTTAAAATCCGTGATAGATTCAACGATGACCGCAAAACCGAAATTTCTATGGTTGAGGGCGATGTTGACGATGAAGATTTAATTCCTGTTGAAGATTGCGTGCTTACGCTTACGAAAATGGGCTACATTAAGCGTTTGCCTGTTGATACTTACCACGCTCAAAACCGTGGAGGTAAAGGTCTTAAAGGTATGACCACCCGTGATGAAGATTATGCAGAGCATATGTTTATTTGCTCAACTCACGATATTATTTTGTATTTCACGAATTTAGGCAGAGTTTATCATCAAAAAGCCTATGTTGTGCCTGAGGGAACAAGAACTTCAAAAGGTCTTAACATTATTAACCTTTTACCGCTTGAAGCGGGCGAAAGAGTTACCGCGATGGTACATTTATCAGAATTTGATGATGAAAAATATATTGTAATGGGAACTAAAAACGGCGTTGTAAAGCGTTCGCAGTTTGGCGTTTACAAAACCAACCGAAAAGGCGGTGTAAATGCGGTAACGCTTGATGAGGGCGATGAATTGAGATTCGTTGATCTTACCGACGGCGACGATGAACTTATTATTGCAACCAAAAAAGGTATGGCGATAAGATTTAACGAAAACGACGCAAGACCGCTCGGCAGAACAGCAAGAGGTGTTAAAGCGATAACGCTGAAAGAAGGCGACGAGGTTATCGGTATGGCGGTTGTAAGAGAGAACGCAAACATTCTCACAATCACCGAAACCGGCTACGGCAGACAGTCAACGGTTGACGATTACCGTATTCAATCCCGTGGCGGTAAAGGTATTATCAACTACCGAACCGCAAAATACGGCGATGTTGCACAAATCGCTATGGTTGATGAATGCAGCGATGAAGATATTATGCTTATTACATCGGCAGGTATTGTTATTAGAACGCCTGTAAATTCAATTTCAAAGTTTGCGCGGCCTTCAAAGGGTGTTCGAGTAATGAGGGTTAAAGATGATGAGCGAATAATAACTCTCTCGCTTACCGAAAAAGAAGAGGAAGAACCTGAAACATCGGCTGAAAATATCGATAACAAAAAAACCTCGGAAGATGATGTAAAACCAATAGAAAATCCCGATGAAAACGAGTAAAAAGCAAACAGGGCGGTCACTCAGACCGCCCTGCTTTTTATATAATTTTCCGGACTTTTTCGGGATGCACCGCAAGCCATCCCCTACAAAATTTTTATATGTTTGGTAAAAACAAAAAAGCCTCAGGGTAAAAGCGGAAACTTTAACCCTGAGGCACTACAAATTTATAAGTAATATCTAACTTCTCGCCGAAGTGTTGGGAGCGGTGGCTCACCGCTATTTTATTTTTACGGATTTTGTTTTGCTGAAAGCACCGTAAACTTCGTCGCCGTCAATATCTTTACAATATTTTCTCACTCTGAAATAATATTTCTTGCCTGATTTCAACTTTTTAATAACTTTTTTCGACTTAGTTGTGTAAACTTTGCTTGGCTTTTTAAATTTACTGCTTGTTGAATACTGAATTTGATAACCTTTTACGGTCTTATCAAACTTTTTAATAGTAACAGTAGCCTTTTTAACGCCTTTTTTAACGCTTATACTAGGTTTTGCGGTAAGATTTGCAAATTTAAGCGATTTTGTCTTGCTGAAAGCACCTGTAAGTGTGAAATCAGAAGTTTTAATATACGCTCTTACGCGGTAAGAATACTTTTTACCTGCTTTTACATTTTTATCGGTATATGAAAAAGAGGAAGTGTTTTTTACAGTAGTCCATTTTCCGCTCCCAACTTTACGCTGAATGGTATATTTGCTGAAATAATCTTCAAAATCCCATTCAATAGCAATCGACTTATTGTTTTTATAAGCAACTGCCAAACTGCTGATTTTTACAGGTTTGAGTTTTGCTTTTGCAAAATTTATTACCTGCATTTCAATGTTATCGGATTTTGTCCAATCGGCAGTAGATTTTTCAGTTGTTGCATAAACCTTTTTATCGTCATAAGAAAAACTAACTGTGTAATCATCAACTTTTGTTGCGTTTGTTTTTACAATTTTATAAGGCATTTTTATTACATATTCAACTTTTGCGTCAACACCTGTCGCTTTAACTAACGATAACATTGATGCTACACTTGTGTATAACGAATTATCACCGCTGACTGAATAAAGCCAAAAATCGGTTGTTGTAAATTCGCCTACACCTTGCATTAATACATTCTCGCTAAGGCTATTTAAATTTGTAATACTATCGTTTTTTTCTTGATAAGAGTAATATTTCACACCGTCTGTTGTGACAGTAAGACCTTTTGCGTCGGACTGTGAAATAAATTCTTCTTTGTTCTGCGGAAAAGCCGAATTATTAGGAATAAGACCTGATAAAGAAGAATCTTCATAAGCGATATAGAATTTGTCGAGTTCTGACTCTGCGATAGTATATTTGTTATAAGCATCAACCGAGCCATCTTCTTTAATCTCAGCGTTTAAAGTGTATGTACAACTCGCAAGCGACATTATAATTACCGCTGAAATCAATAAAGAAAATATTTTTTTTGTTTTATTCATAATACAATCTCCTTTAATTAATCTTCATCGTAATCATTTTGAGCAACCGTTGTAGTTGTCTTTGAAGTCGCAACGGTTGTTTTTTTAGTGGTAGTTGTAGTGGTAGTTGTAGTGGTAGTAGTTGTTGTAGTGGTAGTGGTGGTAACATAAATATTTACATTTACGATTACCTTTTCATCACCTGTTACTGTTGAGCCGACGCTCGGCGAAACATCTGATACAGCGTCAGGCGGTGAATTAGGAAGATATTTCTCGCCGAATTTTATGTTTTCAGTCGAAAAACCTGCCTCAAGAAGTTTTATAAGCGCCTCTTGTTTAGAAAGTCCGACAATATTCGGCATTGAGAAGTTTCTCGGTCCTAAACTTACAACAAATTTTACCGTTTGGTTCTTTTTAAGTTTAGTTCCCGCCTTAGGCGTTTGCGAAAGAATTGTGCCTTTCGGCGAAGAATCGTATTTTTTTGATTCAACATCAAAATTAAGTCTTGCACGCTCTTTTAAATACTGCGCATCAGACAATAAATCACTTATTTTCAACCCTACATAATTTTGAACTTCGGTAATATCGTTACCGTTGTCGTCGGTTGCACTCTCAACTTTTGCGGTGGTAGTTACGGTTGTATCTTTGTCATTTTTATCAGAATTGCCGTAAAAAATAAATAAAACCGCTGCTATTAACAAAAGACATATCAGTGCAGAGCAAATTGAAATAATTAAAATTTTTCTTCTATATTGCTTGCTTGCAACTGCTTTTACTTCGCCTGTTTTATTGTTATATTTCGGGCTTAACTTCGGCGTGCTTAAAATATCCGAGCGAAACTCTTCAACAGATGAAGTTCTCTCATCAGGCATAATTTCAAGTGCATTTGCAAGTGCAGATAATGCACTTCCCGATAGTGATTTTGCAACATCGGCAGGAATTGTCATTTTATCATCGGTAACCCTTACGGTAGCCTCAGGAGGTGGGTTGCCTACCAACATTCTGTAAACCAAAGCGCCAAGCGCATAAACATCGGTCCAAGCGCCTTGCTCGCCGTCAAATCCGTACTGCTCAATTGCGGCATAGCCTTTGTGCAGGTGAGATTTAAACTCGCCTCTTGCGGTTCTTGCTTCTTTAATGCAAAATTCTGTTAATCTTAATCTTCCGTCTTTGCCGACTAAAATAGTATCGGGCGAAATTCCTCTGTGAATAATATCTACCGAGTGAAGCGAAGAAATTGTTGAAAGCAACGGCATAATCATAGGTCTTATTTGCTCGAATGTTAAAATTCCGCCGTTGCGGAGCAAAAAGTCACGAAGCGTTATTGCCTCAACATATTCGGTAATGTAATAAGAGGTTCCGTTTTCTTCAAAAATATCAAGAACATTTAAAAGCCCCGAAAAACCGTTCATTCTTGAAAGATTTTTTGCAAGCGAATTAAATTCAAGACGGTAATTTTCAAAAGCAAATCCAAACTGCGAAAGCGGTTTAACCAGCGTATTAATTCGTTGTGCCATACCTTGCGGAAAGTATTCTCTGATTCTTACAGGGCAATTCTTTAATATATCATATCCGATATAAGTAAAGCCTTCACCGTTTTCGTTGAAAGTTTTGCCGACATAATATCTTTTTTGCAAAAGCGTTTTAATCGGCAAAGCCTGCGGGTCGTTGCCCTTTGTTTCGTCAAACTTGCAATGAGGGCATTCGGGTGAAAAATCGGGCTTTTCTCTCATACAACCAAAACAAAGTTTATCAATATCAGCCATAATAAATACCTTTCGTCAATAATAATTATTTAAATTATAACACACATATCAAAAATTAGCAAGCATTATAACAAAACTGTAAATATTGGCTTAAAAACAGAACAGAATTAAAAAACTTAATTTTTTACTTTAAATACAGTAAAAAAGAACAAAAAAGTAATGAGATAAACTACCGAAAAGCACAAAGAAATGCCAAATAAAGTGCATATATTTTTTGTTAGACCTGTAAAAAACTACGCCGACTGTATAAAAAACACCGCCGAGACCGAGTAAAACTATTCCCAAAACTCCGCCTCTTGCAAAAACCGCCTTAAACACGGGATAAGCGGTTATAACTACCAGCCAGCCCATAATAATGTAAAGTATCTGCGAAATTTTATCAAACTTTTCAAGATTTATCGAATTCAACACAATGCCTACAACCGCACAAGTGACATTTATTCCGAAAAGAGTCCAACCTATCCAATTTCGCAAAAGCGACAGCGAAACCGGGATATATGTACCCAAAATCAGCATAAAAATAGAGCAATGATCGAAAACCCTAAAAACCCGTTTTGCAGTTTTGTTGGTAATAGAATGGTAAAGCGTTGAATTAGTATATAAAATTATCAGTGTTGTGCCGTAAAGTGCCGAACTCACGATCGCAAGCGCATCGGAATAAATCGCCGCAAAAACGATTAAAACCACCGTTCCTGCAATTGCAAGCAACGAGCCTACACCGTGAGATACCGCATTTGCAATTTCCTCGCCGACAGATTGTATATGTTTAGTTACTTTTGCCATAAAATTTCTCCTACTTTATTTAACATACTCAAAAATTAAATCCGCAACCGCTTTTATATCGTCTAAATACACCGTCTCAATAGGCGTGTGCATATATTTTATCGGAATCGAGAGCAAAGCACATTTTATGCCGTTTTCGGTTATGTTTATAACATCGGCATCGGTTGAAGTAAGTCCGCTCATAGCCTCGAATTGGTAAGGAATGCCGTTTTGCTTTGCCTTTTTCTCCAAATCTTCACGCATTTTTTTGTTAAGTATCGGCGAAACGCCTATCATTGCGCCTTCTTCACATTTACCGCAATCCTGTGCGTTGCAACCGAATGAACAGCCGAACGAAACATCAACCGCTATCGCTTCCGCGATTTGTTTGTCGAAAGCGCCGATTTTTGCACCTCGATTGCCCAATTCTTCTCCCGACGCCAGCATAATTATAACATTGTTTTTCGGTTTGCCATTTTGCTTTATTCTCTTTGCAACTTCAATTAATGAAACGCAACCACTTCTGTCATCAACCGATTTTGCGGTAAAATAACCGTTTTGCAAATCTCTTGCCTTTACATCAAAAGTAGCAAAATCGCCTACCGAAACAAATTCTTCGACATTTTCAAGCCCGGTATCAACTAAAATTTCATCAAGTTTTGAAAATTCTTTTTGTTTTTGACTCGCCAAATGAGGCGGAGTAGAGGTGAAAACGCCTTTAATATCTTTTTTGCCGTGAATTATCACCTTGCAGGCGGGCAGGGTGCGAATGTCGATTCCGCCGACCGCCGAAAGGCGTAAAAATCCGCCTGAAAGTACATTTGTAACGCAAAATCCGATTTCATCAATATGTGCTTCTAAAAGAATGTTTTTATCGTTTTCGCCGAAAATGTATCCAAAAATACTTCCTGAAATATCTGTTTTTATTTCGTCAACATAAGGCGTAAGCAGTTGTTTTGCTAATTCGCCTGCGTCCGTTTGACTGCCTAAAAAACAAGAATTGCAAAGTTTAATAAGGTTATCTTTCATTATTTTAAGTCCTTTACTACCTTTTTGAAATGTCTGCCGCGCTCTTCAAAATCTTTGTATTTATCAAAACTTGCCGAGGCAGGCGAAAGCGAGATAACATCGCCTAAAACAGCGTTTTCACGGGCGATATTTACCGCGTTTTCAAGAGTGTCGGCATCAATAATTTTTATTTCGTTTTGATTGTAAGTTTTATCTTCTACAACTGCTTTTTTGATTTTTTCGGCAGTTTCGCCGAGCAATATAAGCACTTTTACATACTTATTAATTGCACCCGAAAGCGTAGTATAATCAAGTTGTTTGTCAGAACCGCCCGCAATTATTATAACCTTTTTGCCAAATGCTTTAAGCCCTGCTGTAACACTTGCAGGCGAGGTTGCAATTGAATCGTTATAATAGCGAACTCCGTCTAACTCTCTTACAAATTCAATTCTGTGCTCAACACCGCCGAACTCATTTGCAACACTTACAAAGCAATCGTTTTCAACATCGCCGTGTAAAACAGCAATTGCGGTTAAATAGTTTTCAACATTGTGAAGCCCGGGGATTTTGATTTCATCTTTATGAATAATTTTTTCTGTTTTGCCGTTTTCGGTGTAACATAAATATCCGTCGTGGGAAAGATAAGCACCTGTTTCGGGTTTTTGTTTGCGAGAAAAATAAATAAGTTTTCCGCGAACAAGCGAAGAAAGTTTTTTTGTTTCCTCATTATCCATATTCAAAACGGTGCGTGAAAAAGCGTTTTGATGAGAGAGAATATTAATCTTCGCGCCGATATATTCCGCCATATCTTTATGAACATTCATATGGTCCTCGAAAATATTTGTAACAGCACTGATATCGGGCGATTTTCTCATAGAAATCAACTGAAAAGAAGAAAGTTCAACCACCGCAACATCGTCCGCGGTCATCTGCTCAATTAAAGGCAAAAGCGGTGTGCCGATGTTTCCGCCTAAAAACACCTTTTTACCTGCTTTTTCAAGCACTTTTGAAACAATTGTGGTAGTAGTGGTTTTGCCGTCGGTTCCCGTAATTGCATAAATTTTGCAAGGGCAAATGTCGAAAAACACTTCCATTTCCGAAGTAACAACAACACCTTTTTTAATAAATTCCTGCAAAATCGGCTGGTTAAAATACATTCCGGGTGTTCTGAAAAGTATATCAATATCTAGATTTTTAAGATAATCTTCGCCGAATTTTAAAGAAGCGCCCGTTTTTTCAACCGACTCTAAAACATCTTGCGAAAAAGCGGATCTTTCTTTTCTGTCGCAAACAGTAATGCACGCGCCGTATTTTTTGAAAAGTGCAACTAACGGCAGATTAGACCTGCCGATACCGCAAAAAGCGATTTTTTTACCGTTCATACTATTTAAAAATTTTTCAACTCTTGTATCCATAAAATCTTTTTGCCCCTTAAATAAAATTCATCTTTTTTTATTATACTTTGAATTATCGCAAATATCAACCATATATTTGATATTTTTATTGTAAAAATATAACTTTTTTTAAAAAAATAATTGACAAATTTTTCTAATAATGTTATAATTTACGGTAATAATACATAATAGTGTTTGTCTATGAAATTCATTTGTTTGTGTAAACAATGAAAATATAATTTTTTAAAAAGAGGTAATAACAATGAAAAAAGTAATCAAACTCTTATGTCTTGCACTTTGTGTTGCAATGGCTGCTACATGTCTGGTTTCTTGCGGTGACAAAAAAGAGTCAAACGAAGGCTCATCTGACAAAACAATTGTAATCGGTTGTACAGGTCCGCTCACAGGCGATGCGGCAGTTTACGGCATTGCAGTTAAAAATGCAGGCGAACTCGCAGTTAAGGATATTAACGCATCAGGTCTTTTAGGCGATATTAAACTCGAATTCAAAATGGAAGACGATGTTGCAGATCCTGAAAAAGCACCTGCCGCTTACAACAAACTTAAAGATGAAGATATGAAAATCTTTGCAGGTACAGTTACAACAGGCGCTTGTCTTGCTATAACCGAAACAACTAAACAAGATAATATCTTCCAAATCACTCCATCTGCTTCCGGTGCTGATGTTATCAAAAATGACAACTGCTTCCAGGTTTGCTTTACAGACCCTAACCAGGGTATCAAATCGGCTGACTACATTGCAGATAATAAACTTGCAACAAAAGTTGCTGTAATTTATGACAGTTCCGATGCTTATTCTTCGGGTATTTTCAACACATTCAAACAGGAATGTTCAACAAAAGGTTTAAACCTTGTTTCTGAAAAATCTTTCACAAAAGATAATAAAACAGACTTTTCTGCTCAGATTAATGACGCTAAATCAAAAGGTGCAGAACTTGTATTTTTGCCAATCTACTATTCAGAGGCTGCTCAAATTCTTAAACAGTCAAAAGATGCAGGCTTTACTCCAAAATTCTTTGGTTGCGATGGTTTAGACGGTTTGCTTGACATTGAAAACTTTGATAAATCTCTTGCTGAGGGAGTTATGCTCTTAACACCTTTTGCAGCAGACTCAAAAGATGAGGCTACACAGAAATTTGTTAAAGATTTCAAAGCCGCTTATACAGATACTCCTAACCAGTTTGCTGCTGATATGTACGACGGCGTTAATGTTATAGCACAGTGCATTAAAGACGGTAAAGTAACTGCTGATATGGATATTTCTAAAATTTGTGATATTCTTAAAGAACAAATCACAAAAGTAACTTATCAAGGTTTAACAGGTGCTAATATGACATGGAAGGCTTCGGGCGAAGTTAATAAACAGCCGAAAGCAGTTGAAATTCAAAAAGGCACTTATGTTTCTATGGACTGATTAGTATAATAATAGAATAGAATGTTTTACTAAACTCTCAAAGTCGATGTTTTCGACTTTGGGAGTTTTTCTGTTTAAAACTCGGTTTAAATTGTATTTTTTCAAAAAATATGAGTATAAAATCGGTAAATCAAACATTTTTTTATTGTAATTATCAGTGATTTATGGTATAATATTAAATAATTTTATTTTTTAAGAGGTGGAAATAAAGTGGGCTTTTTAACAAACCTTATTAACGGAATAAGCCTTGGAAGTATTTATGCTGTAATAGCGCTCGGTTATACTATGGTTTACGGTATTGCAAAAATGCTTAACTTCGCACACGGCGATATTATTATGGTTGGAGGATATGTTGCGTTTATTTCTATGATTGAACTCGGACTTCCTTCTTATGTTGCGGTTATTATGTCGATACTTATTTGTACCCTGCTCGGTATAACAATTGAAAAAGTGGCTTACAAACCGCTTCGTTCGGCAACACCGCTGGCGGTTCTTATTACCGCTATCGGCGTTAGTTATTTTTTGCAAAACTCGGCTTTGCTTATTTTCGGTTCAAGTCCGAAAATGTTTACTTCGGTTGTAAAAATACCTTCGCTTAAACTGGCAGGGGGCGAACTCGAAATTTCGGGTGTAACAATGGTTACAATTATCGCTTCGGTGCTTATAGTTGTGGGTCTTTCGATTTTTGTAAACAAAACAAAACCCGGCAGAGCAATGATTGCGGTTTCGGAAGACAGAGGTGCTGCTCAGTTAATGGGTGTTAATGTAAACGGTACTATTGCACTGACTTTTGCAATCGGCTCAGCTTTGGCCGCAGTGGCAGGTGTGCTTTTGTGTTCAAAATATCCGAATCTTGTTCCTACAACAGGGGCAATGCCGGGCATTAAAGCGTTTGTAGCGGCAGTATTCGGCGGTATTGGTTCAATTCCCGGCGCAATGATAGGCGGTATTTTAATCGGCGTTATCGAGATTTTCGGTAAAGCCTATATTTCCGCTCAGTTGGCTGACGCAATTGTTTTTGCTGTATTAATTCTTGTTTTGCTTGTTAAACCGACAGGTATTTTAGGCAAAACTGTTAACGAAAAAGTTTAAGGCGGTGATAAAACTATGAAGTTAAAAACTCTGAAAAAAGATTCAACAAAAGATTTTATCACTTATGCCATTGTAATAATTGCATTTGTAATAGTTCAGGCTTTAAGAGTCAGCGGTGGCATTTCTTATATGCTTGAAGGCTTATTAGTTCCTACCTGTGCTTATATTATTCTTGCCATTTCGCTTAATATTACTGTGGGTATTTTGGGAGAACTTTCTCTCGGCCAGGCAGGTTTTATGTGTATCGGAGCATATTCAAGTGCATTATTCTCAATATCAACTCAGGAAACTATTACATCGGTTTGGGTAAGATTTCCGCTCGCTATTTTGGTAGGCGGTATCTTTGCAGCTGTCTTCGGCGTGCTTATCGGTATTCCGGTACTTCGTTTAAAAGGCGACTACCTCGCAATCGTAACACTTGCATTCGGCGAAATTATTAAAAATATTTTTTCGGCAACATATTTCGGTTATGATAGCAAGGGTTTGCATTTTTCGCTTATTTCACAAAGCGAATTGAATTTGGAGCCCGACGGAAAAACGCTTATTAACGGACCGCTCGGACTTAACGGAACACCTCACGATTCAACCTTTATTGTAGGCTTTGTACTTATTATGATCACCCTTGTAATCACGCTTAATTTCATTCGCTCGCGAACAGGCAGAGCGGTTATGTCTATTCGTGATAACCGTATTGCAGCTGAATCGGTAGGTATTAATATTACAAAATATAAACTTATCGCATTTGCACTTACTGCATTTTTAGCAGGACTCGGCGGTGCACTTTACTCGCATAACTTTGCAACTCTTCAAGCGGTTAAGTTTGATTATAATACTTCTATATTAATTTTGGTATTTGTAGTTCTCGGCGGTATCGGAAATATCAGAGGTTCAATAATTGCGGCAACTGTTTTGTATTTATTGCCGGAGGTGCTCAGAGGACTTTCTGACTATCGTATGCTATTCTATGCGATTATACTCATTGTTATGATGGTTTTCGGAAACAACCCGACAATTAAAGGTTACAGAGAAAAAGTTTCGCTGTCAACAAAATCGGTATTTAGAAGAGCCTTTCCGAAGAACAAAAAGGAGGGCGAGTAAAAATGGCTATCTTAGATGTTAAAAATCTCGGTATCTCTTTCGGCGGACTCAGAGCGGTTGATAAACTTGATATGGTTATTGAAAAGGGCGATCTTTACGGACTTATCGGACCGAACGGTGCAGGCAAAACTACCGTGTTTAATATGCTAACAGGTGTTTATAAACCGACCGACGGCGAAATTTTGCTTGACGGTGTTGATATTACAGGTAAATCGACTACCTATATAAATAAGGCGGGAATTGCAAGAACATTCCAAAACATTCGCCTTTTCAAAGAACTTTCGGTTATTGACAATATAAAAGTAGGACTTCATAATCAATATAAATACTCAACGGTAACCTCAATCTTGCGATTGCCGAAGTTTTTTAAAACCGAAAAAACATTTACTAAAAAAGCAACCGAACTATTAAAAGTGTTTGATTTGCAAGAGTTTGCCGATATTAAGGCTGATAACCTGCCTTACGGTCAGCAAAGAAAACTTGAAATTGCAAGGGCTATTGCAACAAACCCGAAATTGCTTTTACTTGATGAGCCTGCCGCAGGCATGAACCCAAATGAAACGCAGGAACTTATGGATACAATACGCTTTGTGCGTGATAAATTTGATATGACTGTTTTGCTGATAGAACACGATATGAGATTGGTTGCAGGAATTTGCGAAAAATTAACGGTGCTTAATTTCGGAACAGAACTTGCAAACGGCACACCCGAAGAAGTTCTTAAAAACCCCGAAGTAATAACAGCGTATCTCGGAGATTAAAGAAAGGAAATACAACTTATGGCATTGCTTGAAGTTAAAGACTTGGAAGTTTATTACGGTATGATTAATGCTTTAAAGGGTGTTTCCTTTGAAGTAAACGAGGGCGAAATCGTATCGTTAATCGGTGCAAACGGTGCAGGTAAAACCACAATTTTGCATACCGTTACAGGGCTGATTCCCGCTAAAAGCGGTTCAATAATTTACGACGGAAAAGATATTACAAAAGTTCCGGCACATAAAATTGTTTATATGGGTATGGCTCATGTACCGGAAGGCAGACGAGTTTTTCAGCAGTTATCGGTTTATGATAACTTGAAACTCGGTGCTTACACAAGAAAAAATAAAGATGAGATTGCTAAATCATTAGAGAGAGTTTACCACCATTTTCCCCGTCTTAAAGAGAGAAAAAATCAAGTTGCAGGAACGCTTTCGGGCGGTGAACAGCAAATGCTTGCAATGGGCAGAGCGATGATGAGCGACCCGAAAATCATCGTTATGGATGAGCCTTCAATGGGACTTTCGCCGTTGCTTGTTAAAGAGGTATTTAAAATTATCGAGGCTATGCACGGCAGCGGTATTACCGTTTTGCTGGTTGAACAAAACGCAAAAATGGCACTTTCGATTGCTGACAGGGCTTATGTACTTGAAACAGGAAATATTACTCTTTCGGGAACAGGTAAGGAACTTTCCGAGAGTGAAGATATTAAAAAAGCATATCTCGGCGGTTAAAGTATAGCTGCAATTTTTAATAAACGGAGGAATTTTTGATGGACGACGGTCCGGCGACTAATTTTGTTAAAAATATCGGAGGTAGAATATTATGCTTCTGATAAAAATATTAATTCTTGCATTGGTTTTGCTTACCTACACATTAATAAACGCCTTTTCGGTGGCGGTTGGCCAGTTAAGCGAATCGGCAACTGAAAAAAGGGCAGAAAAAGGCGACAGACGCGCAAAAAGAGTTTTAAAATATATTCAAAATGAAAAAAGCGAAATGGATAGGGTAAAAGCCGCAAAAGCGTTTTGTGCTATGCTTTTGGCAGGATTTTCGGTGCTTTGTTTTGCTACAAAAATGAGAGTTGCTTTGTGCAATTTATTCTCGGCAAAAGACTATTTTTCGATCGCTTCTTTAAATGTTCTCGGAGCAATTTTAATAATTGCGGTAACGTCTGTTGTTTTATATCTTTTTGGTGAAATGATTGCAAAAATCATTGGCCTTTCACATTCTGAAAGCAGCGCGAAAAAATTGCTTAACTACTCTGCTTTTATTTCCGCTTTAATTTATCCTGTATTTACTTTGTTAGAGTTTATTTGGCAGAAAGTTTCAAACGCATTCGGCACCAACCCGGATTTTGATGAAGAGGTTACCGAAGAGAATATTTTGCAAATGGTAGACGATGCCGAAGAATCGGGCGTTTTGGAAGAAGGACAAAAAGAAATAATAAACAATATTTTTGAGTTTGACGATATTTCGGTAGATGATGTTATGAATCACCGTACCGAAATTGTTGCGGTTGATATTGATGAAAAACTTGACGGTGCGTTGAAAATAGCAATTGATGAAGGTTTTTCAAGAATTCCTGTTTATGAAGACGACCTTGACAATATTATTGGTATTGTTTATGTTAAAGATTTGCTGAAATATGTAGGCAAAAAATTGCCCGAGCGATTGACACTTCGATCTGTTATGAGAGAAGCTTACCACATTCCGCAGACAAAGCGTTGTTCCGAACTTTTTAAAGAATTTACCGAAAAGCGAATTCAAATGGCAATTGTTGTTGATGAATACGGCGGAACGGCAGGTATTGTAACTCTGGAAGATTTAATTGAGTCTATTTTGGGCAATATTCAAGATGAATATGATGATGAACAGGAAGAAATTAATAAATTAAACGAAACGACTTTCAAAATTGAAGGCACTTGCGATATTGAGGAAGTTGAAGAAATGTTAAATATTAAATTTCCTGATGAAGATTACGATACTTTGGGCGGTTTTATGCTTTATCGACTCGGCAGAATACCAAAAGATAACGAAACACCAAGTATCACAGAAAACGGCTATAAATTCACTGCTTTGGAAATCAAAGAGCGAAGAATTGAATTTATAAAAGCCGAAAAACTTCCGCCGAAAAAAAGCGAGAGCGAACAAGCGGAAGACTGAAAAAGTTAATAAGTCAGTCGCGATTACCTGACTTAAATAAAAACAAGGAGATGCATTAATATGCAAAAAAAACACACAAATTTTGTTGTAAAAGGAGCGTTAATCGGCGCAGTTTATACGGTTTTGACGCTCGCACTCGGAGCGGTTTCTTATGGAAACTTAGGTATTGAATTTCGAGTTTCGGAAGCACTCACAATTTTGCCGATATTTACATTTTCGGCAGTACCCGGTCTTTTTGCCGGATGCGTTATAGCGAATTTAATCGGTATGGCTTTTTCCGGGCTTGGTATGGTCGATGTCGTTTTCGGCTCGCTCGCAACGCTCATAGCGGCGCTGATTAGTTGGTTGTTGCGAAATGTAACAATTAAGGGTTTTCCTTTTTGGTCGTTCCTGCCGCCGATTATTGCAAATGCGGTAATAGTCGGAATTGAACTGCGTTTGTTCGTTCCGGATGCGTTCTCATCGTTCTTATGGGCATTTTTTATCGTGGGAACAGGCGAAGCCGTTGTGGTTTTCGTTTTGGGAACACCGTTGTACTTTTTAGTTAAAAAGAATAAGTTTTTGAACAATTTTCTACAATAAAATGTTATAAAAAAAATAGGCAGATATACGGAATAGCCGTATATCTGCTTTTTGTTTGAGTTAAAAATTAGTTGCCGACTTCTATGCTGATTTCATTGAAAACGGTCAAAATATCATTAATAGAAGTAGTTTTCTTTTCATGCTCTGCTTTATCCATAATAATCTCGCCTGCACTCATCATCAAAAGACGGTTGCCGTAATTGGTGGCGTGGCGAATATTATGCGTTACCATCATAGCGGTAAGATTTTTCTCTTTAACGACCTTGTCAGTCAAGAGCATAATTGTTTCACTGGAATTCGGGTCAAGCGCCGCCGTGTGCTCGTCTAAAATCAGCAAATCAATATCAGTCATACCTGCAATAACCAGTGCAAGTGCCTGGCGCTGACCGCCCGAAAGTGCGCCTACTTTGACATTCATTCTGTCTTCAAGCCCCATATTACATTCACTTATAATCTGCCTGTAATAATCAATACGCTTTCTTGAAATAGCACCCGCCAGCGAATATCTTTTTTGTTTGTTATCGGCAAGTGCGAAATTTTCAAGTATAGTAAGATTTGAACAAGTACCCATTTTCGGGTCCTGAAAAACCCTGCCTATATGTTTTGCTCGCTTGTATTCTTTAACTTTTGTAATATCTTTTCCGTCGAAAAATACCGAACCGCTGTCAAGTTCGAGCGTTCCGCAAATAAGGTTCAAAAGCGTTGTTTTACCGCTTCCGTTTGAACCGATAATAGAAACAAACTCGCCTTTGTTCACTTTTAAATTAAAATCTTTAAAAAGATTCATTTCATCAACGGTGCCTTTGTTAAAAGAGGTGTAAACATTTCTAAGTTCGAGCATTTTTACTGCCTCCTTTAACTTGAAGTTTGCCTGATAAAAGCAAAGCAATTGTAAACAGAACTGCCATAATCATTTTGTTATAAGCACTCGGAACGCCGAGTTTCTGTGCTACGGTCAGGCAAGCCTGGTAAATTATTGCACCTAAGATTACTTTGGTAGTATCTTTCATAAACTTAACTTTTTGGAAAAGCGAGATACCGATAATCAACGAAGCCAAGCCTATAACAATCATTCCGATACCCATACTCTGGTTTACATTTCCGTTAATTTCGGTGTATAGCGCACCGGAAATTGCAGCAAGACCGTTTCCGATAGCAAGACCGATAATTTTCGACTTGCCCGGGTCGCACGACAGCATTTTTACAAACTGCGGATTGTTGCCCGTCGCACGAAGCAACAATCCGTTTTTGGTTTTTAAGTATAAGTCGAGCAAAATTTTGCAAATAAGTGCAAACATGAAGAAAATTACTAAATCTCGAAGCCCGATATTGCCGAGTTCTCGCACTTTTGCGGGTATGAATGAAAAAATGCTTGATGAATGAAGCGTTATAACATCTCTGCCGTAAGGAATTGATGTTTCACCGCTTACGGTGAAATCGCCGATAAGACCTACGCTTGTTGCGACAAGGTTAATAGAAATTAACATGGTTGATACCAAAATACCGCAAAGAAGCGGTCGAATTTTAAGTTTTACATTTAAAATTCCCGTTAATGCACCAAACAATGCACCTACTATAAACGCTAAAAGTATTCCGATAAACGGATTAATTCCTTTTGCACAAATAAGTCCGTAAGCGACCGCACCCGAAAGAAATGTTCCCTCTACGGTCAAATCGGGAAAATCCAATATATGAAATGAAACATAGTAGCCCAGTGCAATAAGTGAATAAACAAAGCCTTGACTTAAAAATACATCACAGGCGCTTAAAAAATTCATTTTTTACTTCCTTTAATTATTTGTTAGTAGTTACAGTTTGTGCGTTCGAATAACTTTCAGGCATTGTCATATTAAGAGTTTTTAACACATCTGTATTTACAATAGGTGTAGCGTCGGTAATTGTTTTTACCGCCATTGTTGCAGCGTCTTTACCGCCTAAGACATCGGCTCCCATTTTACCTGTTACTTTGCCCAGTGCAACATAGTCGATTGAAACTGACGCCAAGCAACCGTTTTTAACCTGCTCTTCTTCCGAACCGTAAACAGGAATTTTGTGGTTCTCGGCGGCTTTTAATACAACTTTTAAATTGTTTACAACATTGTTATCTGTAAAGTTGTTAATGCAGTCAACCTGAGCTGCCAAATCTTCTGCGGCAGATGGAATATCAGCAGCGTTGTTTACTGCTTTTGAAACAACTTCGAGTTTTCTTTCATCGCAAACTTTTTGGAAATTTTTAAGGTTAGTTACCGAGTTTGCCTCAGAAGCGGTGTAAAGAATACCGATTTTTTTAACATCTTTCTGCATAGCCTGAATCATATCAACTTGAGCCGCAAGGTCAAGAACATCAGATGTACCTGTGCAAAGTGAACCGGGTTTATCGTTAGATTTAACGAGTTTTGCACCCTCAGGGTCGGATACAGCACAGAAAATAACAGGAATATCAGTATCGGCGGTTGCATTGTAAGCGCTTTGTGCGGCAGGTGTTGCTATTGCAAAAATCATATCAACGCCGTCGCTTACCATTTTCTTTGCAAAGTTTGTGCAGTCAGCGTCAGCAGAGTTTGCTGAGCCTGTTTGATAGTCAGCCTCATATTTAACGCCTGCTTCGTCAAGCCCTTTGATAATGCCGTTGTAGCAGTTGTCAAGCGAAGGGTGGCTCATATACTGAATTATGCCTATTTTGTAAGTTTTGTCTGTTTTTGTTCCTTTTTTTGCTTCATCGCTGCCGCAAGAGGCGAAGCAAATTGCCAATGATAAAGTTAAAAGTAATGCTAATATTTTTTTCATGATAGTTTTCTCCTTAAATATATTTATAAATTTTTTAAATAAAAGCCTAAAATAGTTTTGAAATTCGCCATCGTTTTGTTTTTATCATATATATTTTCTCCTTTTTTTAAAATAAAAAAAACCTGTCCCTTGATTTCAAGGGACAGGAATAAAACAAAATCTCCTGCGGTACCACCCAAGTTGATACAAAGTATGTATCCGCTTAATTCTTGTACAAAAATATACAAGTCTGCATTGGTAACGGGTACAGAAAAATCCCGTTGACTGCTACTCGCCCATAATTTTCGGCTTTCGTGTCACCCTCCGATGTCCATTCGCTTTAGTATCGCCTACCGTCTTACACCGCCCGACGGCTCTCTGAAAAACAAATAAAAAGTTACTTACTCATCTTCTTCGGTTTCTCTTTATACTATTATATTATACACAAACCTTTTATTTTGTCAAGCATTTTTTGCTCAGCAGTCATAAATATTTATTTGCGTTTGACAATTTTCGCTTAATATAATATAATTCTAATAACTAAAACGAAAAAGGATTAAAAATGGAAATTACAATTGAAGAACTAAAAATACTGGATAAAAACAGTTACATAATTTACGACACAAGAAGCGAAATTGAAATTATGCACGGCGAAATAAAAAATGCGGTTTGCATATCGGAAGAAGAACTTTTAAAAAACCCGCCACAACCCGATAAAAAAATCGTTATTTGTTGCACAAGAGGACAGAAAAGTATCAAAACCGCCGAAAAACTTTGCAAAGTCGGGCTTGATGCGTACAGTCTTAAAGGCGGATATATCGCTTGGCTTATGAGCGAGATTGAACGAGAAGATTCGGTTGATTTTTGCAAATCGGTAGAAAAAAGTCTGCAAAAAAAGTTTCGCAAAACTATTTTTTCAAAGTTTACCAAAGCGATTAAAACCTATGAACTGATAAAACCGGGCGATAAAGTCGCCGTTTGCATTTCGGGCGGTAAAGATTCAATGCTTATGGCTAAACTTTTTCAGCAATTGCAAAGGTTCAGCGATTTTGATTTTAGCGTAAAATTTTTAGTAATGGACCCCGGCTATAATGCTGAAAACCGCAAAGTTATTGAGCAAAATGCAAAAAAACTCAATGTTCCTATTGAAATTTTTGAGTCGAACATCTTTGAGTCGGTTTACAATATTGAAAAATCGCCCTGCTACCTTTGCGCGAGAATGAGGCGGGGGTATCTTTACAATTTTGCCAAACAAATGGGTTGCAACAAAATTGCACTCGGTCACCACTTTGATGATGTTATTGAAACTATATTAATGGGTATGCTTTACGGTGCACAGGTGCAAACTATGATGCCCAAACTTCACAGTACGAATTTTGAGGGTATGGAGTTAATTCGTCCGCTTTACCTTATCCGTGAAGATGATATTAAAGCATGGCGGGATTATAATGATTTACATTTTATTCAGTGTGCCTGCAAGTTTACCGATACTTGTACAACCTGTAACAACGAGGAAAACCGCTCGAAACGGGTCGAAATCAAGCAGTTGATAGCCGAAATTAAAAAGACAAATCCGCTTGTTGAAAAGCATATTTTCAAAAGCGTTGAAAATGTAAATTTAAACACCGTTATCGCCTACAAAAAAGACGGCGTTAAGCATAATTTTTTAGAAGATTACGATAGTAAAAAATAAAAAATGTAGGGGGCGTAGCAATCGCAGTTTTTGTCCTCATTCGTCAATCATTCGCTTGCCACCTTCCCGAAAGTCGAAGGCTTTCAAACAAAAATGTATTTTGTAGGGGAACGCAATGCGTTCCTGTTTTTGTTTTGTGCATTTATTTCGGGAGTGCAATGCACTCCCCTACAAAACATTTATATATTTGATAAAAAATAAAAGCCTCAAAGTTGAAGCGAATTATTAACCCTGAGGCATCACAAATCTTAAAGTTAAATCAGACTACTCGCCGAAGTGTTGCGAGCGGAGGTTCTTCGCACGGCGAGAGCCACCGCCCCTGCCATACAATTAAAAGAGTAATACATTTACACTCTGTAAAACAAACAATTTTGCATATTGTCAATTGCGAAATTAATACATTGATTTATAAATTCGTTTCGGCTGATATCGGCTTCTGCTGATTTCTTATAAACATCTTTTAATAAATCAGTAGGTATTCTTATTGAAATAACTTCTTTTTCAGGTTTTGTCGGTTTAAAATACTCCACAATAAATCACCTCTTTAATTTATTGTATTTAATATTATATAATTTGTATATATTCAAAATATAATGCTAAATTTTGAATACACAAAAAATATTCTCTGTATTTGAATTTTATTTTCCCTTGACAAAGGTTTAACAAAGGTATATAATACTAGATGACAAATGAAAAGGGGTGCTGATTTTAAGTCGGCTGAGAATAAGTTTGTTGCAACTTTAAACCCTGTAACCTGATACGGATAATGCCGGCGTAGGAATTTCTAAATATCAAGGATTTTTTGCGTTTCGGTGTCGAAACGCATTTTTATTTGTCTAATATTTTTTTAGGAGGACATAAATTATGTCAACAAAACTTACACAAAAACAATTAACAAGAAGAATGACCGTTTCGGCAGTTTTCATTGCTCTTTCGCTCGTTTTGAACATCTTAACACCAATTAAATGGCCTTTTGGTGGTTCTGTAACCGTTTTCAGTATGGTTCCGCTTGCATTAATAGGCTGGTGTTACGGCATAGGCTGGGGATTTTTGAGCGGTGCAGTTATGGGCGTGCTTAATATGGTAATTGACGGCCTTTCAAACTTTTCTTATGTTTCGGGAATTGTTGCTTACTTAATTTTGATTTTTGCAGATTATTTTATCGCTTTCGGCGTAATCGGTCTTGCAGGACTATTCAGAAATAAAATTGAAAACAGAAGCGTGGCAATCGGGCTCGGTGCTTTTATTGGTTGCTTGTTGAGATTTTTGTGCCACTTTATTTCAGGCGTTACAATCTGGGCTGACTATTCAAAAGGTTGGATAGGCGCATGGGTTTACAGTTTAACATACAACGGCGGATATATGTTGCCCGAAACAATTATTACAATAATAGGTTGTATTGCAATTATTAATGTAAAACCGATTATGAAATTAATTGAAGAAAAATAAACATCAAAAAAGACGCTTTTTTAAAGCGTCTTTTTATTTTGCTCAGAATTATTAATCAAAAAATTCAGTATAAATTGCTTGCAATGCTTCTTCAAAATTCTGTGCATCTACACCGATAATAATATTGATTTCCGATGAGCCTTGGTCAAGCATACGAATGTTTATGTTTTTCTTTGAAATTGCTGTTAAAACTTTTGCCGCTGTGCCTGTTACATTTTTCATTCCCACGCCGACAACCGCTATTAAAGCAAGGTTATCTTCAAAAGAAATACTGTCAGCCAGCGTTTCACGCTTGATTGTGTAAACTAAATCTTCTTTTTTATCTTCAATCGCTTTGGTTTCTATAACTACCGACATAGTATCAATGCCTGACGGAAGATGTTCAAAACAAAGCCCTTCACGCTCTAAAACAGACAAAACTTTTTTGCCAAATCCGATTTCTGAATTCATCATCGCTTTTTCAATGTTAATAATTGAAAAGCCCTTTTTACCTGCAATACCTGTAATATTCGGTGTGTTCTCATCAACCTTGTATTCTGAAACAATCATAGTACCGGGTGCGCTCGGATTGTTGGTATTGCGAATGTTTATTGGAATACCTGCCTGATGAACAGGGAAAATTGCGTCTTCGTGAAGCACTGTTGCACCCATATATGAAAGTTCACGAAGTTCTTTATATGTAATTTTTTTAATTATTTTTGCGTTTTTAATAATTCTCGGGTCGGTTATCAAAAATCCGTCAACATCTGTCCAGTTTTCATATAAATCAGCACCGACAGCACGAGTAACCAGCGAACCCGTAATATCCGAACCGCCTCGGGAGAATGTTTTTATTGTGCCGTTAGGCATTCTTCCGTAAAATCCCGGAATTACCGCGTGTTCGTAATGAGATAAATGCTCTGCTGTTTTTTCGAAAGTAAAATCAGAATTAAAACTACCTGTTTCGTTAAATCTTATACATTTGGCGGCGTCCATAAAATGGTAGCCGAGCAATTCTGCCAAAATCATACCCGAAAGATATTCGCCTCGTGAAGCGGCATAGTCCCTTCCTGCGTCAGATTCAAGTGCAATGCGGATTTTTTCGTATTCGGGTTTTAAATCTATATCAAGTCCTAAATCGGCAATAATGCTGTCAAATCTTTGCTCAATAGTTTTTAAAACAGGTATAAAATCCTCGCCCTCGCTGGCGAGTTCATAAGCGTTGTAAAGCAAATCAGTAACTTTAATATCATCATCAAAACGCTTGCCCGGTGCAGAAGGTACAATGTATTTTCTGTCGGGGTTTTCTTTTACTATTTTTGCAACTTTTCTGAACTGGTTTGCATCAGCCAAAGATGAGCCGCCGAACTTTGCAACTATTAAAGACATTATTAGGTTTTCCTCCTGAATTTATATATCAAGCACACGAATTTTTGATAAAACTTCGCCGTCAACAAGGCTTAGAATACTATCAAAAGCCTGCTCTTTCATCGGATCGGTGATAAATGCGATTTCGCCCTCTTCGGCTTTATCATAATTTAAGAATTTTACTTTGCCAAACGCCTTTTCAACAGATTCGGCAAAAGATTTCATTCTTACATACATAGCAACGGTATCTTGTTTGTAATCTTCAACATAATCTTTCTCGCCTTTGCTCCAAGAAACATATTTTCTCGAAGTTAAGTGTTTTGCACAATCGATTACATCGGCAACAACTGCCGAAGCGGTAGGAAGTTTACCTGCACCTCTGCCGTAGAAAACAACATCGCCGATTGCGTCGCCCCTTACCATAACCGCATTGTAAACATCATCAACGGTAGCAAGTTGGCTGTGAGAAGAAAGAACAGCGGGGTAAACTGTTGCAAAAACTTTTTTATCAGAAAGTTTAGCGGTTTTGCCGATAAGTTTTATTACCATACCTGCCGACTCGCAAAAAGCAACATCGGATAGGGTAATTTTAGTAATACCCTCAGTGTAAACCTGCTCGGGGTAAACGTGTTTACCAAAAGCAAGTGCAGATAAAATACAAATTTTTCTGCAAGCGTCGTCGCCCTCAATATCGGCGGTAGGGTCTTTTTCAGCATAGCCGAGTTTCTGTGCTTTTTTGAGAGCATCTTCAAAACTTACCGAAGAATTTATCATCTGTGTTAAAATATAGTTTGTTGTGCCGTTTAATATACCGTAAATTTCTTCAATTTCGTTTGCTGCAAGGCATTGAGTGATTGGGCGAAGTATCGGAATACCGCCGCCTACCGACGCCTCAAACAAGAAGTTTACATTATTATCCTTTGCAATTTCAAGCAATTCATCGCCGCGTTTTGCAACGAGTTCTTTGTTAGAAGTTGCAACGCTTTTGCCTGCAAGCAGGCATTTTTTAACAAAATCATAAGCAGGGTTTACACCGCCCATTGTTTCAACAACGATTTTAACTTCATCATCATTCAAAATATCATTAAAATCTTTGGTAAAAAGCGCCTCGTGAGGGTCGCCCGGAAATTCTCTCAAATCTAGAATATGAGCAATTTCCATTTGTTTACCCGCTTTTTTCTGAATAGATTCGTGGTTTTTATAAAAAACCTCTACTACACCCGAGCCTACTACACCGTAGCCCATAACTGCAATTTTTATCATTATTAAAACCTTCCTTTACTCACCTAAAACTCTGTGAACAGATTTAACACCGTCAATCTGTTTTAGTTTATCAATTAAATCGTTTACCGAAAACTCGCATTCTTTCATTCTGAAAGATACAGAAACAGGTGCTCTCGCTCCTGTTGGAATATTTTGATTTACCGTAAGAATGTTTGCTCCGCTCTCATAAAGCACCGACATAAACATAGACAATATTCCTGCTCTATCCGACAAAACCGCATGAAGCGTTACAATATTGCCCGCAGTTTCGTCAAAATCAAAAATATGGTCTTTATATTTGTAGTAAGCACTTCTCGAAACACCTGCTTTTTTGCAAGCCTCGCTTGTTGAAGTCTCGCGCCCACTACCAAGTCTGTCTTTGATTTGTTTTACTTTAAGAAAAATTTCGGGCAACACTTTGGTATCAACAATTAGTTTTGAATTGTTGCTCATTTTGTCCACCTCCGGCGAACTGTGTATTTGTATTAAGAACACTATAACAGATTTTTGACTTAATTTCAAGTGTTTTTTTAATTTAACCGGTGCTTTTTTTAGGTTTTTGTGTTATACTGATTAAAAGTATCACATTGTTATCATTTTTATTGTATATAATTTAAAAAAGATTATAAAAAGGAATGAATTTTATGTCTGCAATAAACAGTCCTGCTACCATTTTGGTTGTCGATGACGATAAAAAACTTCGCAGTACGCTTGAAGATTATCTTACCGAAAGCGGATTTGAAGTTATTACCGCAGTTGACGGAGCCGACGCAATAAATATTTTTGATAAACAGCATCATAAAATTGATTTGGTTTTGCTTGACGGAATTATGCCGAGAATCGACGGATTTGATGTTTTAAAAATTATTCGCAAACAATCAGATGTGCCTGTTATAATGCTTTCGGCAAGGGAGCACGAAGAAGACCAGTTAAAAGGGTTTGAATTTGGTGCGGATAATTATATTACAAAACCGTTTTTGCTTTCGGTTTTAAAAGAGCATATTAAATCCTGCCTTTCGAGAACAAATTCAAGCAAAAATACTGTTGTTGAAAAAGGGAAACTATCAATCAATGTTGAAAAACGCCGTGTTTTTCTTGATGGAAAACCGCTTGAATTTACTCCGAAAGAATTTGATGTTTTGAAATTTATGATAGAAAACGAACACAGGGTTTTAAGCCGTGAGGCAATTTTGGATTCTGTTTGGGGAATGGATTATTACGGCGATTACAGAACTGTTGATACAATAGTTAAGCAACTTCGCAAGAAACTTACCGATAAGCATAATTACATTCGCTCGGTTTACGGTGTAGGTTACTTTTTTGAGATTCAGGAGGAAAATTAGTTGTTTAAAAAACTTTCTTTTAAACTTGCCGTTTATATTATGACCGTTTTGATTATTACAATCGGTGCAGTATCTTTTCTTTATATAAGCAACGCGAAGTCGCTTTATATTTCTAATGAAAAAGATGTAATGAAACACGCATTAAAACAACTTAATTCGATTAGTTTCAGCAGTAATATTTCTAAAATCGACGATTTTTTGGAAGTGTATTACGAGCAGACTTATGATTTGTTTATTTGCGACAGCAATTTATCGGCGGTTTATTCAACCAAGCGCAGCGCCAGAACCGACGATATTATTAAAGAGATTTTTTACGATAATATAGATGATTTTAAAGAAAATTCCGCACCTGAAATTTTAAATCAAAACAAGCGTGATGAGAGCATTGTTTTGAAAACAAAACTTAAAAATCACGGTAAAACATATTATGTTTATATTGAGCAGAGTTTGAAAACGACCGATTCGGTTTTCGCATATTCAAACAGATTTTTGCTGATAATGTTAGGCGCATTTGTAATTGCAAGCGGTATACTTATGTTTGCTCTTACCCATAGCACAACTAAATCGGTTACACGCCTGAGCGAAGTTACAACAAAAATTTCAAAGGGCGATTATTCCGCAAGATACAGCGGTAAAATCGGAAAAGATGAAATAGGCGTTTTGGCAAATAATTTTAACTCTATGGCGGATACCATTTCCGAATATGTAAACAGCCTTAACAATTACAATTTCCTTTTAAAAGAAGATAACAAACGAATGACCGAATATGAGGATATGCGAAAAAGGGTTCTTACCAATATTACTCACGAACTGAAAACCCCGCTTGCTATTATTTCAAGTCAGATTGAAATGATGAATTTAACCAAAGACAGCCAGAAAAAACTTTATTATTATAATTCGGCTTTGGAAGAAATCGAAAAAATGAGCAAACTCATAAGCAGACTGCTTAATATACAGGCGGGCGAAAAAACGATTTTTGAAAGTGAAATAAAGAAAATCAGACTTGATGAAATGATAAACGAACTTTGTAAAAAAAGTGAGTTGCTGCTTAAAGCAAAGGGTATAAAACTAGAAACCGATATTGAGCCTTATGAAATTGAGGCATCACCTCAAAATATAGAGCATATTTTTGATAATTATTTAATGAATGCAATTCAGTATTGTAAAAATCAGCATAAGATTAAGGTCAGCCTTAAAACCGACGATTACAAATGCAGATTGTCGGTTTATAATGAGGGAAGCTGTATTTCAGAGGTTGACGGCGAGCGAATTTGGACTGATTTTTATAAATCGAAGCACTCGAAAGAGCAGGAAAAACATTCGGGAATAGGTCTTTTTATTGTAAAAGAAATTTCGCTTATAAATCACGATGAATGCGGATTTGCAAACCATAAAAACGGCGTTGAATTTTGGTACGATTTTAATAAAAAATAAGGAACGCAAAAGCGTTCCTTATTTGTTTATTCGTAAAGATTTTTGCTGAAATAGCGGTCGCCTCTGTCCGGCAAAACAATAACAATATTGCCTGTTGCACCACGTTTTATTAGTTTTTCGGCTGCTGCCAAAGCCGCACCTGATGATGAACCTGCAAAAATCCCCTCACTTTTTGCTAATTTGCGAGCACCTGAGACAGCATCATAATCATCAATTTTTATAACCTCGTCAACCAGCGACATATCCATAGTTTTTGCAATAAAATCGTTGCCGATTCCTTCAATGTTGTAATCGCCGTGTTCTCCGCCGCCCATAGTAGAGCCGACAGGGTCTGCCAAAATGCCTTTTACGTTTGGATTTTTTTCTTTCAAGTATTTTAACACTCCCGAATATGTTCCACCGCTTCCTGCACCCAAAACAGCATAGTCGATTTTTCCCTCTAAATCATCGTAAATTTCTTTGCCCGTCGTTTTATAATGCACTTTTGGATTAGCAGGGTTTTCAAATTGTTTTAAGGAAACCGCATTTAAAATTTGTGCTTTCAGTTCTTCTGCCTTTTTTGCAGCGCCGAGCATTCCCTCTTCTCGCGGAGTATTGATAATCTTGGCACCGAGCGCTCTCATAAGCGTTTGTTTTTCCTCTGAAAACTTTGTAGGCACAACAAATATAACTTTGTAGCCTTTGTTCAAAGCGGCAAAAGCAATTCCAAGCCCTGTATTTCCTGCGGTTCCCTCAATAATCGTACCGCCTTTTTTTAAGATACCTCTTTGCTCGGCGTCTTCAATCATAGCCATACCGACTCTGTCTTTAACGCTTCCGGCAGGGTTGTAAAGTTCAAGTTTTGCAAACAAATTCACTTCTTTTGGCAACCCTAAATTATTCAGTTTAACAATCGGCGTGTTGCCGATAAGTTCGTGCATTGAATTGTAATAACTCATATTATTTTACCTCGCTTTTTTGAATTGCCTGCTGCAAATCAGACAAAATATCATCTATGTTTTCAATTCCAAGTGACAGACGAATAAGTCCGTCTGTAATGCCGACTTTTTGCCTTGTTTCATAAGGAATTGAGGCGTGAGTCATACTTGCAGGGTGGCAAATGAGCGATTCAACTCCGCCCAGACTCTCTGCCAATGCAACAAGCGTGAGCGATTTGAAAAATGTCTTAATATCGTAATTTTCATAAAGTTCAAATGAAATCATTGCACCGCCGTTTTTCGCCTGTTTTTTGTTAATTTCATAACCTTGCGCGTTTTTCAAGCCGGGGTAATAAACTTTTTTAACCGCTTTGTTTTCGAGCAAAAACTGTGCCGCTTTTTCGGCGTTTTTGGTGTGTCTGTCCATACGAACACCGAGCGTTTTAATTCCTCGAATTAGTAAAAATGAGTCGAAAGGTCCTAAAACTCCTCCTGTTGAATTTTGAATGAATGCGAGTTGTTCGGCTAATTCGTCATCGTTCACAACCGCAAGTCCCGCTATTAGATCGCTGTGACCGCCTAAGTATTTTGTTGCGGAATGTACAACAATATCAGCACCGAGTTTAATTGGCTGTTGCAAATAAGGGGTCATAAATGTGTTGTCAACAATCGTTAAAATACCGTGCTTTTTGGCTAGTGTTGATACCGCTTTGATATCGGTAATTGTAAGCAGTGGATTTGCAGGGCTTTCAATCAAAATTGCCTTAACATTGTCGGTTATTTTAGTATCAAGAGTTTTGGTATCAGCAGTGTCTTCAATTGAATAAGTGATACCAAAATGGTTGAAAACTTTGTTTAAAACTCTGAAAGTTCCGCCGTAAACATTGCTTGAAATTATAATTTTATCGCCTGTTTTGAAAAGGCTTAAAACAGCGGTAATGGCTGCCATCCCTGAGCCGAAAGCAAAACCGTGAGTGCCGGCTTCGAGTTCTGCAACGAGTGCTTCGAGTGACGCACGAGTCGGGTTGCCCGTTCTCGAATACTCCCAGCCTTTGTTCTCGCCAAGCCCCGGTTGTTCGTAGGTTGAAGTTTGGTAAATCGGCACATTAACCGAGCCTGTGAACTCATCTCCGTAAATACCCCCGTGAATTAATGCTGAATCAATATTTTTGTAGTTTGACATAATAAAAATCTCCTTAAAATAATAAAATAAAAAACGCCCGAATTCCGAATTATCGGAATTTCAGGCGATTAACGCATAAATTAATGTGCTAAAATTTAACACAACAAATCAGCCTCGCCCGAACAAATACAAGCGAAACAACAACACATATTAAATTTTTCGGCGGTAATATTGTAAAATTTCATAATATTTTCCTGCCTTTCCTATAAAACCTATCTATATGATAGGTATAGTATAACACTATTATTTTTATTTGTCAATAGTTTTTTATAAAAAAGGCTGCCTTTTTGGCAGCCCATGAAGTTTTAATCATCGTTATTACATTTACATTTTTTCTTTTTGCACTTTTTACAAATAACTTCGGCTAAATCGTCGATTATGTCTGAATCGTTATCGCAGCAGCAATTAGAAATTCTTGTTTTAACGCATTGATTTGCAAAATCTTTATAAAGATATTCCATAATTTTAATCACCTCAATATATAATATGCGAAAGTTTAAGTTTGTTTCGTTTGATGATTGTTTGAAAAGCCTAAATTATTATTTTTTTGGTAATTTTAAAAAAATTGTTTGATTATTGGGCGTATATATTATATAATATAAGGTAAATTAGTATATTTAAGGAGAAATGTATGGATATTAGGGTCGGCGATATTATTACAATGAAAAAACCGCATCCATGTAAATCAAAAGAGTTTGAGGTAAAACGCATCGGTATGGATTTTAAAATCAGATGTTTGGGGTGTGACCACGAGATAATGATACCCCGCTCCGCATGCGAAAAAAATATTCGCAAAATTATGCGAAACGGAGAACAAATCGCAAGATGAAAATTGTAGACGGAAAAGATTATTTAGATGATATTAAACAACTTATTATTGAATATCAAAATGCACTTGACAGGGATTTATCGTTTCAGTCTTTTGATGATGAGTTGTCGAATTTAAAAGGCAAATATACCGAGCCGAACGGCAGAATTCTAGTGGCACTTTGTGATGACGGCAAAGCCGTAGGCTGTGTTGCTTTTCATAAACATTCTAACAAGCGTTGTGAGATGAAAAGGCTTTATGTAAAGCCTGAATATCGCAAACTGCATCTCGTCGGACAATTGGTAGAGAAAATTATTGAAACCGCACAAGGTGATGGTTACAGCGAAATGGTGCTTGATACGGTGAAACCGCTTCAAAGTGCAATTCATCTTTACAAAAAATACGGATTTTACGAAATTTCGCCTTATTACAACAACCCTATGGACGATGTTGTTTATATGAAAAAAGATTTAATATAGATTGAAAGGAAACTTTTATGTTTGATAAGTTAAAAGAGGTTGAGAAAAAATTTGAAGAAATCGAAAGCAAGTTGATGGACCCTTCGATTGTTACCGACCAAAAACTTTATACTTCACTTATGAGAGAAACTAAAAAATTAACTCCTATTGTTGAAAAATTCAGAGAATACAACGACGCTAAGCAGAATCTCACTGATGCAAAGCAGATGATCGGCGACTCGGAAGTTGACCAAGATATAAAAGAAATGCTTGAAGATGAAATTGAAAATTCAAAGCAGGTTATGGAACAATGCACCGAAGAATTGAAAATACTTCTTCTGCCCACCGACCCTAATGATGATAAAAATGTTATTATCGAAATTCGAGGAGGCGCAGGCGGTGAAGAGGCGGCGCTTTTTGCAGGCGAACTGCTTAGAATGTATACAATGTATGCCGAAAGCAAGGGTTGGAAAGTAGATATTCTCTCAGCTAATGAAACGGGGCTCGGCGGTTATAAGGAAGTTTCGTTTATGGTTGAGGGTGAGGGCGCTTATTCAAGGCTTAAATTTGAATCGGGCGGTCACCGAGTGCAAAGAGTTCCCGAAACCGAAAGTCAGGGGCGTATTCATACTTCGGCGGTTACCGTTGCGGTACTCCCCGAGGCGGAAGATGTTGAAATCGATATCAACCCTGCCGATTTGCAGATTGATACCTACCGTTCTTCGGGCGCAGGCGGTCAGCATGTAAACAAAACCGAATCGGCTATAAGAATAACTCACTTGCCGACGGGTACTGTTGTTGAATGTCAAGATGAGCGTTCGCAACATAAAAACCGTGAAAAAGCGATGAAGATTTTGCGTTCACGCATTTATGATAAGGTGCAACAGGAACAACAGGCTCAGATTGCCGAAACCAGAAAAACTATGGTAGGTTCCGGCGACCGTTCTCAGAGAATCAGAACTTATAACTTTCCTCAAAGCAGAATAACTGACCACAGAATCGGTCTTACAATATACAAACTCGAACAGTTTATGAACGGCGATTTAGACGAGGTTATTGATGCACTCATTACTGCTGACAGAGCCGAACAGTTAAAAGCAGAGAGCGGTAGTTAATTTGAAGTATATAGGAAAAACTATTAATTAGTAGTAGGCGGAGGAATTTTAGGTGTGCGTGCGACTGTTTTCGTCGCAAGACACGGCATGAAAACTGCACTTATTCAAACCCGTTTGGTTGCTTGGGGGAAATACTTCAAGCGAAATTTAAATGCAATCAAGTTGAAATCAGATGAAAATATAAGAGTTTTTCAAGTAAGAGCGTATTAAACTGAAAATAAGGTGATATTTAAATGTTAAACAGCAGAAAGTACGATGTGCTTATATTAGGTTCGGGTGTTTCCGGGCTTTATTCTGCATTAAATCTTGATTCCAATTTAGATGTTTTGCTGATTTCAAAAGCGGAACTTAAACTTTCAAATTCATCGCTCGCACAGGGCGGTGTAGCCGCTGTTTTGGATAAAGAAAACGACAGTTTCGACCTGCATTTTGAGGACACAATGATAGCAGGCCGACAGGCTAATGACAAACACGCTGTAAGGGTGCTGGTAGAAAACGGCCCGGCCGATGTTATGAATATTGTTAATATGGGTGTTGATTTTGATAGAAATGCCGACGGCTCGCTTAATATGACGCTTGAAGGCGGTCATTCCCGCCATAGAATAGTGCATCATAAAGATTCAACAGGTGATGAAATGACTACCGTTTTGATTGATAAAGTTAAAAATTTACCGAATGTTGAGGTTTGCGAAAATACGCTTTGCGTTGATGTGGCTCACGCAAACGACGGCTATTTTGCTACTTTGCTTAAAAACGGTGAATATGTAACAGTTTCGGCATCTTTTTTGATTTTAGCAACAGGCGGAATAGGCAGGGTTTATAAGTATACCACCAATTCCAAAATTGCAACGGGCGACGGAATTAGGTTTGCTTATGAACTCGGTGCAAAAATTAAAGACCTTGATTATATTCAGTTTCACCCAACCGCTTTTGCCGCCGATTCGGGCAGAGAACGCTTTTTAATCAGCGAGGCGGTCAGAGGCGAGGGTGCATATCTTTTAAACTGCAACAAAGAACGCTTTATGCACCGTTATGATGAGAGGTTGGAACTCGCTCCGAGAGATAAAGTTTCGCATTCGATTATGATGGAATATCGCAGAACGGGTTCGGACAAGTTTTATCTCGATATTTCCCGACTTGACAGCGATTATTTGAAGAATCGTTTTCCGCTGATTTACGGTAGATGCTTGGAAGAAGGTATTGATTTAACCAAAGAGCCAATACCTGTTTTCCCTTGCCATCACTATTTAATGGGCGGAATTAGAGTTGATGATAATTCTTATACAGGAATTTCTCGGCTTTATGCGGTGGGCGAATGTTCAAATACAGGCGTTCACGGTAAAAACCGACTTGCTTCAAATTCACTTTTAGAAGCACTCGTTTTTTCAAAACGAGCCGCAAAAGAGATTAACCGACAGGCTCACGAGCCTACATTTGTATCTGTTCACGGTGCAGCACCCGAATTTAAAAACGGCGTTGCTCCGCTGCCGAGCGGGATCAGAACGCAAATAAGAGATATTATGCAAAAATCTCATTTTGTAATACCCGACCAAAATGCAGCCGAAAAAGGCTTAAAAATAATCGAGCAAATACGGCGCAGACTTGATAACGATATATTTTTGAAAAATGCGGATTATGAGGAGGCAAAGTCGCTTGCAACCGTTGCCGCAATAGTTTTGAGAGGAGCAATTAACCGATGAAATTACTTGATTTTTATGTTGATGATTTAATAAAAAACGCTTTGCAGGAGGATATTAACTATATTGATACTTCCGCTGACTTGGTTATTGATGAAAACGATATTACAACTGCTTATTTTGAGGCAAAGGCAGAAGGTGTTCTATGCGGACTTGACATTGCTATTCGCGTTTTTGAACTTTTAGATAAGGAATTTAAGGCAAAGGTTTATAAAAAAGACGGCGAAAAGGTGAAAAAAGGCGATATTATTGCCGATCTTTCGGGTCATACCTTAAAACTTTTAAAGGGCGAACGCACCGCTCTTAACATTTTACAACACATGTCCGGCATTGCCACTATGACTAACAAAGCGGTAACACTTTGTAAGGGTACTAACGCTTCCGTTGCAGATACCAGAAAAACATTGCCGGGACTTCGTCCTATTCAAAAATATGCCGTAACCGTAGGCGGCGGCAAAAATCACCGCTACAACCTTTCAGATGCGGTTATGTTAAAAGATAATCATATAGACGCTTGCGGCGGGATTACAAAAGCGGTGGAAAAATGCCGTGAAAATCTCGGGCATATGGTTAAAATCGAGGTTGAAACGAGAAATCTTCAAGAGGTTAAAGAGGCACTTAGCACCGGAGTCGAGGTTATTATGCTTGACAATATGGATATAGAAACTATGAAAAAAGCGGTTGAAATTACTGACGGCAAAGCACTCTTAGAGGCAAGCGGAAATATTACCGATGAAACTATTTCGGCAGTTGCAAAAACAGGTGTTGATATTATTTCAATCGGTGCTTTAACTCACTCGGTAAAAGCGTTTGATATTTCAATGAAGATAAAATAAGGAGTTTTTTATGGATGTATTTTTTGAGCAGATTGTGAAGAAAAAACCAAACACTTTGCAAAAGGTTTTAAAAATAGGATTTGTTGTTACGGCAATAATTTTAATTTGTTTAGTTTTGATGTATGCGTTTTTGCTTATGGGCATGGCCAGCCCGACCTATTCAATATTGTCGTCACTTTTACTGCTTGCCTCTTTCGGAATAGGCTATCTTACAAGGTGGTATGTAAAGCGCCTTTATCTTGAATATGAATATTCGATAACAAACGGCGATTTTGATATTGACAGAATTATCGGTAAATCAAAGCGTGACCGTATTATTTCAACCAACTGTAAAGATTTTGAGGAATTCGGCGTTTATGATGAAAAAGCAAGGCAAAGATTCGATCAAAGAGAGGTTGATTCAAAGGTAATCGCCGCAAATCTTGATGAACAACCGCTTTATTATATTGTTGTGAATCATAAAACCGCAGGCTCGGTTTTAATTGTAATTCAGCCGAACGAGAGAATTTTGGGTGCACTTAAAAAATTCGTTCCTAAAACGGTGTCAAAAGATGTTTTCGGTTGGAATTGATTTAGTTGAAATTGAGCGAATTGAAAAATCGCTCAAAAACGAGGCTTTTTTGCAAAAATATTTTGGAAAAAAAGAAATTACAGAGTTTAAATCAAGAAATTTTAAAGCTGAAACAATAGCAGGCGCGTTCGCCGTAAAAGAGGCTTTTTTAAAGTCGCTCGGAGTGGGGCTTGGTGCATACCCATTAAATGAAATAGAGGTTTTGCATAAACAAAGCGGTGCACCTTACATTTTTCTTTCAGGCAAAGCGAAAGAAGAAAACGAAAATAAAGTATTTTCGCTTAGTATTACCCATACATCTACTCTCGCTCAGGCAATAGTAGTTGCTCAGAATAAATAAAAATAACGCCTCGAATTTTCGAGGCGTTTTTAAGTTTTATTTTAGTTCTTTTTTGCAAAGGAATCTTTTAATGCGACAACTCGGTTAATAACCTTTTTGTCAGCGGTTGAATCCTTATCAATGCAAAAATACCCTTGACGCATAAATTGGAATGTTGCGCCGACTTCGGCTTTCGCTACATCATCAGAAATTTTGCAGTTTTCAAGGGTTACGCAGGAGTTCGGGTTTAAATACTCGGTAAAGTCAATATCAGGATTGCCGACAGGGTTTTCGACTGTGAAAAGTCTATCATAAAGTCGAACAGTAGCACAACTGCAATGCTCGGTAGATACCCAATGTATTGTGCCTTTTACCTTTCTGCCGTCGGGTGATTCACCGCCGTAAGAAGCAGGGTCATAGGTTACATGAACAGCGGTAACTTCGCCGTTTTCGTCCTTTTCGCAAGAAACATATTTAATAAAATACGCACCTTTCAAGCGCACCTCTTTTTCGGGGCAAAGGCGGAAATATTTTCTGTTCGGAGGACATTCCATAAAGTCCTCTTTTTCAATGTAAATCTCTTTTGAAAAAGGTACTTTTTTAGTGCCGAGTTCGGGTTGTTCGGGATTTATCGGCACTTCAATTTGCTCTGTTTTGCCGTCTTCGTAATTATCAACAATAACTTTAAGCGGATTTAAAACAACCATTGCACGTTCGGCATTTTTATTCAAATTATCACGAACGCAAGATTCAAGCAAAGAATAATCAATAACCGAATTTGCTTTTGAAACGCCGATTTTGCTTACAAAATCACGAATTGCTTCGGCAGGGTAACCTCTGCGACGCATACCCGAAAGTGTTGCCATTCTTGGGTCGTCCCAACCGCTGACTAACCCTTCGTTTACAAGTTTTAAGCAACGGCGTTTTGAGGTAATAGTGTAGTTTAAATTCATTCTTGCAAACTCAATCTGGCGAGGCGGTTCTTTCCACTTTTTAAGTTCTTTTAAAGGCCAATCGTAAAGCGGTCTATGGTCCTCAAATTCCAAAGTACAAAGCGAAAATGTTACATTTTCGTCAGCATCAGACAAAGGGTGAGCGAAATCATACATAGGATAAACGCACCATTTGTCACCCGTTCTGTGGTGGTGTGCGTGTAAAACACGGTAAATAATCGGGTCACGCATATTAAGATTTGGTGAAGCCATATCAATTTTAGCACGAAGCACCTTTTCGCCGTCGGCAAATTCGCCGTTAGTCATTCGCTCAAATAAATCAAGATTCTCCTCAATCGAGCGGTTTCTGTAAGGACTTTCTTTGCCCGGTTTTTCGTAAGTACCTCTGTATTCCCTTATCTGCTCAGGTGTCAAATCGCAAACATATGCTTTGCCTTGTTTTATAAGTTCTATTGCATATTTGTGAATATTATCAAAATAATCCGAAGCATAATAGACATTGTCTATATGAAACCCCAGCCACTTAATATCTTCGATTATTGCGTCAACATATTCTGTATCTTCTTTGGTAGGGTTGGTGTCATCAAGACGCAAATTGCAAATACCGCCGTATTTTTCGGCTGTGCCGAAATCAATGCAAATAGCCTTTGCGTGGCCAATGTGCAAATAGCCGTTCGGCTCGGGCGGAAAACGGGTTTGCACCCTTGAATAAACGCCCTCTTCCAAATCTTTATTAATAAATTCTTCAATGAAATTGGTAGGTGTAATGTTTGAAATATCCATTATTTTTCCCCTTTATTTTATTGCCTGTTTAATTCTGTTTACAACACGCTCTTTACCCAGAAGTTGCATAATAGTGCAAAGGTCGGGCGTATTTTGTCTGCCTGTTACCGCTACTCTTATAACCGTTGAAACTTCGGCAACACTTCCCTTAAACTCATCGGGATTTTGCTTGTATGCTTTCATGTCGGTGGTATATCCCAACTTTTCGCTTAAACTCTTAACCTTGTTAAACCACTCGGAATTGTCATCGTTTTCATCGTAAACTTCTAAATATTCGCTCAAAATGTTTTTAATGTCTTGTGATGAAATTTTTTCAGGGTAATTATCGGTTATTTTGAACAATTCGTCATAAAAATATGAGCAATAATCCTTAGTTTCACTCCAAACGGCGAAATCTTTTCTCGGCTTTTTACCGCCCCTGCCGATAGCGAAAATTTTAACGGCATATTCCTTATCTTTATTTAATAATTCAAAAAACTCTTTATCAAATTTTTCTGCCCATTCAAGCAAATCTTCAACAACCTTTTCGGCAGAAAACAAAGAAATAACATTTTTTGAAACATCGTTTAACTTCGCCTCGTCAAAAAGCGAGCCTGCGGGGTTCATTTTTTTGTATGTGAATTTGAATTCGTGCGCGTCTGCCGTTTTATTCGCTCTTCGCCAATCTTCAAAATTCGAGTTTAAAATCGTCATCAAATAATCATAAATCGACTCTTTCGGGTAACCTGCTTCTTCATAGAAAGTGAGTGCCGCCTGCGGGTCTTTTCTCTTTGAGAGTTTTCGTTTAGAATCGCCGTCCATAACCATAAGCGGACCAATATGCAGATATTTCGGAATTTTAAAATCAAGCGATTTAAAAAGTTGAATATGAAACGGCAGAGTTGAAAGCCATTCATCGCCCCTTACAATATGAGTAGTGCGCATAAAATGGTCGTCAACTGCGTGAGCGAAATGATAAGTCGGAACGCCGTCTGACTTTAACAAAACGTGGTCAATATCGTTTTCCGTAAGTTCAAGATTTCCTTTAATCAAATCGGTAAATTTGATTTTGTTTTCAATCGAACCTGTTGAGCGAAAACGCAAAACCCAAGGTTTGCCATTGTTGATTTGCTCTTCAATCTCTTGCATTGAGCGGTCACGCCAAACAGCCCATTTACCGAAATATCCGAAATTTGCTTTTTCTTTTTCCTGCATATTATGAATTTCGGCTAACTCTTCCTCTGTGCAAAAGCAGGGGTAAGCAAGCCCTTTTTCTACGAGTTCTTTTGCAAAAGTATGATAAATATCAACACGCTGACGCTGGCGGTAAGGTCCGTATTCGCCGTTATCACCGTCAATGGTCGCACCCTCGTCAAAATTAATCGAATAATGTTTAAGCGAATTAATAACCGTTTGGACTGCACCCTTAACTTCACGCTTTGCGTCGGTATCTTCGATTCTAAGATACAAAACACCGCCTGATTGGTGTGCAATTCGCTCGCTTGTAAGCACCTGAACAAAGTTGCCTAAGTGAACAAAGCCTGTGGGGCTCGGTGCCATTCGGGAGACTGCCGCACCTTCGGGCAAATCTCTTGTAGGATATTTTTCTTCCCAATAATCTCTTGTGTATTTCACATTCGGGAATAAAAGGTTCGCTAATTTTTTATAATCCAAATTATACTTCCTCTCAAAAAATACTATATCTAATATATTATTACAAATTTTTATCCAAAAAACAATAGTTTTTTGCAATTTTTTCAAAATTATTTAAAATAAAAAACGCTTTTGGCGTAAAACCGCAAGCGTTTTAGAGGAAAAATTAACTGAAAATAAAATAAATCACCGTGCCGAGCAACAAAAGATACCCTGCCAGAATTAAGAAAAGACGGCGATGGCGTTTTCCGGATTCTTCAAAATCAAATTGAAAACGGTCGTTGTTCAAAGTAGCCGTGTTAATGTACGCTTTTGCGTGATTTTGAAGTTTAGATTGCTTTTTACCCGAAAATTCAGGGCGAACATACAAAATCGCTTTTTCAAAAACCTCATTTTCGGTATCGTTGACTTCGATTATCACCTTGTTTACACCTTTAATCATTATTTGCACCCCTCAATCTCAATTAAATGTGCAATTGACGGAATAGAAAGCCCCTGATTTGCAGAAGTCGGAGACATAAGCGCACCCGTAGCACATAAAAGCATTCGCTTAATTTCTCCGTTTTTCAGTTTGTTCATAATATGACCTGCAAAAACACTTGCCGAACAACCGCAACCCGAACCGCCGGCAGCACATTTTTCATCGTTTATATCAAAAATTATAAGACCGCCGTCATCGTGTTGCGAAGCAATATTAATACCGTCCTCTCTCAGAATTTCAACAACCAGCCTTGAACCGACAAGCCCTAAATCTCCCGTTAAAATAAGGTCAAAGTCATCAGGTTTTTTGCCCGTGTCGGTGAGGTAAGCTTTTATGGTGTCTGCCGCCGCAGGCGCCATAGCCGCACCCATATTGTTAGCATCGGTTATATCGTAATCTTTAATTTTACCAAAAGTTACCGCCTTGATTTTAGGCGAATTTTCATTTTCGCAAAGCAAAAATGCGCCTGCTCCCGTAACTGTTCTTTGTGAATTAGGCGTTCTTTTTGAACCGTAATTGAGCGGAAACCGAAACTGTCTTTCGGCGGTGCAAAAGTGTGAAGAAACGGCGCAAAGCGTAAGCGACGAGGCACCCGAATCAACAAGATTTGAGCCGAGTCCGAGGGTCAACGCAGATGCCGAGCAGGCAGAAAAAACACTGAAATGAGGAATAGAAAAATCTTTAATTGCAAAAGAAGATGCCATGCTCTGGTCTAACAGGTCACCGAGTATGGCAATGTTTACATCGCTTCTCGATTTTCCCGATTTTTTCAAAACTGCACTAATAGCCTCCTTTAATAACATACTCTCTGCTGCCTCGTATGTTTCCTGTCCCAAATAATCATCATCAAAAATTTTATCAAAAGTTGCCGCTATCGGTCCCTCGCCCTCTGTTTTTCCTACACAGCAAGCGCTGTTTAAAATTGCTATATCCTTATCAAAAACAATAGTTTGCTTTCCGACTCTTCTTGCCATAAAAACACCCTTTCTTAAAATAAATTCATAATGTAAACAAAAATTCCGTAAATCCAGCCTGCAAACAAACCGTAAACTATAACCGGTCCTGAAATTTTAAAAATATTTGCACCTATACCTAAAACATGCCCTTCGGGTTTAAATTCAATCGCCGGCGAGGCGCAGGCGTTTGCAAATCCTGTTATCGGAACGAGCGTTCCTGCACCTGCAAACTTTGCAATTTTCGGATAAATATTAAGTCCTGTTAAAATAATTGAAATCGCAACCAGCGTAATGCTCGAAAGTGCTCTTGCGTTAAGTATGTTGTCATCGCACATTCTGTATAAATCGCAAAGTGCTTGTCCCAAAACGCAAATAAGACCGCCCACTAAAAACGCAAAAAAGCAGTCTTTTAAAACATTTGATTTTTCGTTTGCGTTATCTACCATTTTTGAATATTCTTTGTTGGTCATTAAAATCTCTCCTTTTTCTTTTAAATATAGTTTTACAAATAATTGGCTGAATATTTAAGAATTTTTGTTTTTTATTCGGCAAAAATATTTTAGGTGATAAAAATGAGCGTAATTAAAACAGAAAGAATAAATAAAATTTACAAAACCAAAGCGGAAAGAATAGTTGCCGTAAGAGAAGTTAGTATTGATATAAGGGCGGGTGAATTTGTCGGCATTATCGGCTCGTCGGGGTCGGGAAAATCAACTTTAATGAATATTTTAGGCTGTCTTGATAAGCCGAGTGGCGGAAAATATTTTTTTGAAAACCGAAATATTGCAAATTTTAAAGAAGGTGAACTTACCGCTTTGCGACGAGATAATATCGGGTTTGTTTTTCAAAAATTCAACCTTATTCAAACGCTGAATGCACTTGAAAATGTGGAACTTCCTCTGCTTTATGCAAAAATGCCAAAGAAAAAGCGCAGGCAAAAAGCAAAAACAGCGCTTGAAACAGTCGGGCTTGAAAACAGAATCAACCATAAACCTTATGAACTTTCAGGCGGTCAGCAACAGCGTGTGGCAATTGCCAGGGCGATTGTGGGTAATCCTGAAATAATTTTGGCAGATGAGCCTACCGGCAACCTTGACAGCGACAGTACAAAACAAATAATGAAAATTTTAAAAGACCTCAACAAAAAAGGAAAAACAGTAATTATCATCACCCACGACCGTGAAATAGCAGAGCAAACCGACCGAAAAATTATCGTAAAAAACGGCAGAGTTGATGTATCTGTATAATGTATAAAATATAAGAAAAACCTCAGGCTTAAAACCTGAGGCAATTTTTGTTATTTTATCATATATGAAAGATTTTCCATAAAATCCGATACGCCTTTAACGGCGTGTCTTAATTTTTTCTTTGTGCTTTTTTGATTGCTGCCGCTCATACTGCAAGCAATCATTCCTGCAACAGCGCCGACTGCGACGCCTGTTCCGAGACCTTTAAAAAAACTGCCAATTGGTTTTGTCATTATTTTCACCTCTTATAATAAAAATCTAAAATTAGTTTGTGTCATTTTTTAAAAATTATTATATAATATATATGTATATACACCTAAATATTGTATGCAAAATTTAAAAATATACCAAAATATTGAATAAAAAAATTTTTTTAAAAAAAGATAAAAAAAGGGGTTGACAAAGGGTAAGGATTGTGGTATTATAATCTAGCACTCGCAAAACGGGGGC
>CACYEQ010000040.1 GCA_902773485.1 Oscillospiraceae bacterium | reverse complement strand
GTAAAAACAAATGCAAGTATCATAATGATGCTGACACTTTTCTTTGTAAAATTCATAATTTTTTCCTCCATAAATATAATATTTCACATAATATTTGCGATTTTATTTTATCAAAAATTCACCTTTTTGTCAATCCATTTCAACATATTCGGTGAATTATATAAAATAAAAAAAATAATATGTGCAAATTCACCAAAAAAAATGATAATTACAAAACTTATAATCTGATTCTTTTAATGTAATTAACAATTATTCAATAAAGAATATGCACATATTTTGTATTTAATCTTTAATAAAACAACTATATATTGTATTATTCGCCTGTTATTACAATTTCACCATTTTTAACATTTGCACTGAATTCTTTTGGTGCAGAATCAAAATTTTCTACAATTAATGTAGTGATTTTATCTTCAACAAGACGGCGGATATTGTTGCGTAGTTCCCTCGCCCCTCTACTCTTTTTATCGGAAAGTTTTGCAAGGGTTTCGAAAACGCTTTTTGTATATTTCAAAGTCATTCCTTTTTCGTTCATCGGTTCTTCAATTTCTTTTAACATAAGTTCCGCAATCTTGATAAGCGAATCAAGTTCAAGCGGTTTGAATACAACAATTTCATCAACACGGCCTAAAAATTCGGGACGCAAAAGTTCCTCCAAAGATTTCATTGCTTTTTCTTTTGCAATGCCCTCATCGGTTTTGCCGAATCCCAAAGAATTTTCTTTTCTTTCAGAGCCTGCATTTGAAGTCATAACAATTATTGTATTTTCAAAATTAACAACTCTGCCGTGAGCATCGGTAACTTTGCCGTCATCAAGAATTTGCAAGAGAATATTCAGTACATCGGGGTGTGCTTTCTCGATTTCATCAAAAAGGAGCACAGAATAAGGCTTTCTGCGAACTTTTTCGGTCAACTGACCCGCCTCGTCATAACCAACATAACCCGGAGGAGAACCGATAATTCTCGAAACCGAGTGTTTTTCCATAAATTCGGACATATCAAGTCGAATTAAGGTTTCAGGAGTATCAAAAAGTTCATTTGCAAGAACTTTTACAAGTTCTGTTTTACCTACGCCCGTAGGACCTACAAATATAAAAGAAGCGGGGCGGCGCTTTGTGTTAATTTGCACTCTTGAACGGCGAACTGCCGAAGAGATAACATCAATAGCCTCATCTTGACCAATGATTTTGCTTTTTAAAACCTCGGTTAAATTTGAAAGTTTTTTAAGGTCATTCTCCTGAACTTTTGATGCAGGAATACCTGTCCAAAGTTCAATAACTCTCGCTAAATCATCAAAACTAACCTCGGTATTAAGGCTTTCTTCGTCAATATCTTCAATTGATGTTAATTCTTTATCAATTGCAACTTTTACATTTGCAAGTTGTTCGTAATTAACTTCCTCCTTTGCTTCAAGTTCCTCTTGTTTTGCCCTAAGTGCCGAAATTGCGAGCATTGCTTTTGTATAATCGTCAGCCTTTTTATTTCGAAGAGATGCACAAGCGCAAGCCTCATCTACTAAGTCAATAGCCTTATCGGGCATAAATCTGTCAGTAATATAGCGCTCGGAAAGTTCAACACATTTTCTCAAAATATCATCAGAAAGCGTTACATTATGATGGTTTTCATAATAACTTTTAACACCTTTTAAAATTTCAACCGTTTCGCTGATAGAAGGCTCTTCAACAGTTACAGGCTGGAAACGGCGTTCCAAAGCGGCGTCTTTTTCGATATATTTTCTGTATTCGTTGAAAGTTGTTGCACCGATAACCTGGATTTCGCCTCTTGACAAAGCGGGTTTTAAGATATTTGCGGCATTCATTGTACCCTCTGAATCACCTGTCCCAACAAGATTGTGTATTTCATCAATAAACAAAATTACATTTCCTGCCGCTTTTATCTCTTCAACCAAGCCTTTTACTCGACTTTCAAACTGACCTCTAAACTGCGTTCCTGCAACAAGTGCAGTTAAATCGAGCAAATAAACTTCTTTATTGAGCAGTTTTGCAGGCACATCAGAATTTGCAATTTTCAAAGCAAGACCTTCGGCGATTGCGGTTTTACCTACACCCGGCTCACCGATAAGGCAAGGATTGTTTTTTGAACGACGGCTCAAAATCTGAATAACACGATAAGTTTCTCTTTCTCTGCCGATTATTCTATCAATAAGCCCTTCTGCTGCCCTGCGGGTTAGATTTGTGCAGTAGCCTTCAAGAAATTTAAACTTTTTCGGTTTTTGACGTTGTTTGCTTTTGGGCTTTACTTTTTCAGGATTTTCCTGTGTGATTTCAGCGTCAACCGAGCCGTCGGAATTTTGAACAGGCTGCTGTTTGCTCGGAAAAATATTTTTAAAAAACGGAAAAGTTGCAGCACCCCCGGGTATAAACTCATCAAGTTTTTCCTCAACTGCTTCCTCGTTTATTTCTCCCGTTTCATCATCAATAATGCCGTCCATAACATCGCCCAAATTTTCGTTTAACTCGTCCATTGCATCGTCTGGAATATTCATGCTTTTGAGCATATCGTTAATCGGTCCTATATTAAGTTCTTTTGCACATTTAAGACAGTACCCCTCAGGGTATGTTTTTTCGCCCTCAACCCTTGTTATAAAAACAACTGCGGGACGTTCATTGCATTTGTTGCATAACTTCATTTGCCAATCTCCTTTTTGAATTTATATATTTATTTGACATTTTCATCTGTCGAGTTGTGTTCTTTTTCAAATTTATATTCGCCGTTTTGTATCTCTTTAAAAATAGGATAATAGTTAAACAAAGAGAAAACAAGGCAAATTCCCGTTATAATAGCAATTATATTCACTACTGTTACAGAAATATATTTTTCTGTTAAAATATCCTGCAAAAGAATACTTACAAACAAAACATATATCATAACCGTGCTTAATTTGCCAAACCATTTTGATTCAGAAGGGCGTGTGCCTGATTTAAACAGAGCAAGCGCACCTAAAAGCATTGTAAATTCTTTTGCAAAAAGTAAAATAAGCAGGTAAACAAGTATAGAATTTTTGTCATCATAATGATTAATTGTTAAGCAAACTATTATTACCGCCTGCGTTAATTTATCGGCTATGGGGTCAAGCACCTTGCCAAGCGTTGTTATTAAATTAAAGTGTCTTGCTATAAACCCGTCTATAACATCGGTTGCACCCGAAATCAGTAAAACCGCAGAGGCGTAAATATAATGATTTTTAAAATTCTCAAAATACAAAACACAAAATATAGGAGCAAGTATTATTCTGAATAGCGTTAAGATATTCGGAAGGTTAAAAACTCTTTTATTATTCTTTAATTCTTTATCCATTGTTACATCCTTTTACATTAATTTAAAAATATTTTCAAAAAATTTAAATATATATGTATGGTTAATTGTGTTCGGTGTTACAGATAATATTTCATTGTCAAACATAGGAAGCATCAAAACAAAAACGCTTACAATTATTAAGACAACAAGTGAACCTTTAATTGCACCTAAAACTGCTCCCAAGAATCCGTTTAATCCTTTAAAAACAGTTTTTTTAAATAACTTGCCTATTATTTTAGCAACAAACTTAACTAAAATCAATAGAATAATTATTAAAACTATTTCAACAAACAATCTTATCGATGAAACAACTATCGGTTTTACTACATTATCTGCTACCGCCTCGGCACCGTTTTTAACGCTTTTCGAGGTGTTTTCCGAATAATCTTCCAAATAATTATTTACCTTTTCCTTTGAAATCGCATTATCTGTGGAAAAAGCAGTTATAAATGAAGGAATAGAATCCCAAATTTTATTCACACTTTCGGTAAAGTTTTTTGTTCCTTTTGAAATATTTTCATCGGTAATTTCAGAAACCGAATTCACAATTGAATTTTTTACTTTATTTTCATAAACATATTCTGCAACAAAATTTGCAACCGAAAAAGCAATCATAACCGCAAGAATATAGCCTACAATCTCTATAAAACTTCGTGCAAAACCTTTTTTTACACCCAGAAAAATAAATAATACTATTATTGCGGCCAAAATTATATCAATTAGAATTTCTGTCATCATTTAATCAAATCAACTCCCGAAGAATAAAGCACAGTACAGCCTTTTTTCATAGCCTGAATTGCAACCGCTCCGCTTTTTATCTGCGTAGTTTTTTCTTTTTTGCCGTCAAGATTATATTCAAAGACCTTTTCGCTCAAAGCAAAAATTCTGCCATTATAAATTGAAATATCGGAAAATGTACCTTCAATCTGAAATTTTGATTCTTCTTCACCATCGGGCGAAAGCACAACAACAGTTCCATTTAAGGAATTGCTGTCAGCCGTAATATAAAGCAAAATATTATCATCGCTGATTTCAAATTTATTTAAAAACTTATGTTTATATGAGTATTTTTCTGTGATTTCATCGTCATCTATATTGCGATAAGTTTTATCAGTAATTACGCAAATATCCGAAGAATTTGAATACTCGACAGAATAAATAATCTCATCTTTAAACTTTTTTTCATAAATAGGCTCGTTGCTTTTTAAATTGAATATCAATATTTTCGATTGAAAAACCGCTTTTGAGGTAGTAATTGTAGCAATACAAACTTTTTTTCCGTTTTCGCTGACTGTTACACCTGTAATATAATTGTTAGAAGAATGATATTTGTAAATTTCAGAGCCGTCTTTATTATATACCGTTACCAATGCAATATCATCATCGCTTTCGGTAACAAGTGCATATACTCCGCTGTCGGAAATATCACCTGCGATAACCGGTTGATTATTTTCGGTTTTTTTATAAATAACCTCTTCTCTCGGCGTTTCAATTCTGTAAAAAGATTCATTTAAACCGTAAATCAATGTCCTGATTTTCGAGGTTTTTATAACAGGTTTTTCAAAGCCGTGAATTCTTGAATAGATAAGGTTGCCTGAATTGTTATAACATTTCAATTCGGTTTCGGTAGCAACCAAAACACTGTCGCCTCCGTATTCGATTGCTTTGCCTGCCGAAAAATCATAAGTTACCGGAAAAGACTCGCCCGATTTCATCAAAGCAGTTTTAGCGCCAATATATTCAAATATCCCCGTAGGAGCCGACATTGCAAGAATAACAAAAATAATAATTAAAACACCTGTAACACCGACAACAACATTTCTTACATTCAAGTATTTTTTCTTTTTGCCTTGCAATACCGATAAACCGCGTAATTTAAATTCATTCTTTTTCTGCTCTTTCGAAAGTTTAACATCATCGGTTTTTTTCAGTTTGAGACTTTTCTTGTTAATATTCAGTTTTTTTCTTTTTTTTGAAGAACTTTTTTTAAACTCCATAAATAACACCCTAATAATTAACTTTTGATAAAAACAAGCCTTTTGCGGGAGCGGTTATTCCCGCATTTTCCCTTTTTTTAGAAAGAATAATATTTTTAATATCGTTTACATCAATTTTGCCGACTGAAACATAGTAAAGCGTACCTGCAATAATTCTTACCATATTATATAAAAAACCGTCAGCCTCTATATAGAATTTCACAAGATCGCCTTCTCTATTAACTCCTGCATAAAAAACTTCTCTAACTGTATCGTCAACGCTTGACCCAGCCGAACAAAACCCTAAATAATCATATTTACCCATAAATTCTTTCGCCGCCTTATCAAGCAATTTTTCATCTAACTTGTTGTTAATATGCCAACTGTATTTTGAATAAAACGGGTCTCTTGTTTCACCATCGAAAAACAAATACTCATATCTTTTAGATTTAACGCTGTATCTTGCGTGAAAATCATCAGATACTGTTTTGCAGTAATAAGCGGCAATATCATTCGGCAATTTAGTATTAATCGCTTTTACATATCCTTGTTCGCTGATATTTAAATCAGACTCAAAATGCAAACAGTATTCTTTTGCGTGCACTCCGCTGTCGGTACGGGAACAGCCCGTAACACTCGGTCGAAACTTCAAAAAACTTTCAAGTGCGTCTTGGACGGTTTGCTGAACGGTAACTGCATTTTTCTGAACCTGCCAGCCATGATATGCGGTGCCGTCATATTTAATTTTCATAAGATACTTCGGCATTTTTATTTTACCTCTTAAAACATAATATTGCAAACTACAACTACTGCAATCAGCACAAAAAACAAAACAAGTGCAATGTAATCTTTAACAGAACTTTTCATAACATTAAGCCTTGTTCTGCCCTCACCGCCGTGATAACAACGACATTCCATAGCATCTGCCAATTCATACGCACGGCGTATTGAACTTGCCAAAAGCGGTATTAATATAGGAATAACCGATTTTACTTTTTTTATTAAAGAGCCTTCATCCATACTCGCCCCTCTCGCCTTTTGCGCATTCATAATTTTATCGGTTTCCTCAATTAACGTAGGAATAAATCTGAGCGCAATCGTCATCATCATAGCAAAAGTATGGGTATTAACTCCGATTTTTGAAAGCGGTTTTAAAAGACTTTCAATAGCGTCGGTAAGTGATGTAGGCGTTGTTGTAAAAGTTAGCGCCGAACTTATTATCAACAAAAGAAAAATTCTAATAGCAATAAATACCGCTTTTTCAATGCCTTCGGAATAAATTTTTATATTCCAAAAACTTACCAAAGGGGTTTTGCCTTGTATAAAAAATATATTTAAAACTGCAGTCAGAACAATAAAAAACCATATTGATTTAAAAGTTTTAAGGTACATTTTTATCGGAACTTGCGATACAAACATCATAACTAAAACCAATACCGCAACAATACCTATTGAAACAAAATTAGTAGCAACAAACGCTATTACAATAAGTCCTAATGTAATAATCAGTTTAAATCTTGCGTCAAGGCGGTGAATAATCGAATTTGAAGGATAATACTGCCCGAAACTTATATTGTTCAGCATATTTTACCCTCCTTTTTAAACAGGTCTAACACCGCTTTATAAGCCTTGTCAACCGTATAAATATTTTTAGGAAGGTCAAAACCTTTTTTGCGAAGTCCGATTATTACCTTTGTAATATGCGGAATGTTAAGCCCCATTTCATGAAGTTCTTCACCGTGAGAGTAAACCTTATCAACTGTATCAAACATAACCGCCTCGCCGCCGTTCATAACAAGCACTTTATCGGCAACCTTTGCAACATCTTCCATAGAGTGCGAAACCAACAAAACAGTAGTACCGCTCTCTTTGCGGAATTTACTTATTCTGTCTAAAACAGTATCTCTGCCGATAGGGTCAAGACCTGCGGTTGGCTCGTCTAAAATAAGCACTTCGGGCTGCATTGCAAGCACCCCTGCGAGTGCCGCTCTGCGTTTTTGACCACCCGATAAATCAAACGGTGATTTTTGCAGTAATTCATCAGAAAGACCGACATAAAAAGCCGCCGTTTCCACTCTTTGCTTAATCTCATGCTCACTGAGTCCCATATTACGAGGGCCAAAAGCAATATCGCTTTCAACAGTAGTATCAAAAAGTTGATATTCGGGATATTGAAAAACAAGACCTACCTTAAACCGCAAATCTTTAATTTTTTTCTCATCTTCCCAAATATCTTTGCCTTCAAAGTAGATTTTGCCCGAAGTAGGTTTTACAAGCCCATTCAAATTTTGAACCAATGTAGATTTTCCCGAGCCTGTATGCCCAATAATTCCGACAAAATCGCCTTTTTCTATCTCAATATTTATGTTTTTCAACGCAGCCATTTCAAAAGGCGTTTTAGCCGAATAAACATAGTTTAAGTTTTCTGTTTTAATAATAGCCAAGTTTTAGCCCTCCAAAGCGTCGGATATTGCTTTAACACAGTCATCGGCATGAATAATACCGTCGTCAAATGCAATTCCTGCTTTTTTAAGTTTATAAATAAGTTCGGTCGGCTGAGGAACATCAAGCCCAACACTTTTTAAAAGTTCAACCTCGTTAAATACTTTTTCAGGTTTCCCGTCGGCAATAATTTTTCCCGAATCAATTACCACAACTCTGTCGGCTTTTGAAGCCTCGTCCATATAATGAGTAATTAAAACAACTGTTTTACCCATTTCTTTGTTAAGTTTTCCGATAATGGTCATTACATCTTTTCTGCCCCTCGGGTCGAGCATTGCGGTAGGCTCGTCAAACACAACGCACTCCGGTTTCATTGCGAGTATTCCCGCAATTGCAATTCTCTGTTTTTGACCGCCGGAAAGCCTGTGAGGTTCATGGCGAACATATTCGCTCATACCTACGGCTTCAAGCGCATTGTCAACTCTTTTGCGTATTTCTTCTCTTGGCAAACCTAAATTTTCAGGACCGAAAGCAACATCTTCTTCAACAATTGTTGCGACAATCTGATTATCGGGATTTTGAAAAACAAGACCTACTTTGTTGCGAATTTCAAGCATTCTTTCTTCATCGGCGGTGTCTATTCCGTCGATTAAAATCTTACCGCTTTGAGGAATGTTAAGTCCGTTAAAGAGTTTTGCAAGTGTAGATTTACCTGAACCGTTATGACCTAAAATTGCCACAAACGACCCTTTCTCTATATTTAAAGAAAAGTTTTCTAAAATCTTTTCACTGTCATCATCATAAGAAAATTCGATATTTTTAACATCAATATAACTCAATGATTGTTTCCTTTCTTTCAGTTAAAAATTGCAAACGCACTGCTTCCGCAAGGCAAAACCTGCCCCATATAAGTTACGGGAAGTCCTATTTCATCGCAAGAAACTTTGCCCTGCCGTTTATTTAAAACGCTGACACCCAAAATATATTCCATAACCGCGGGCGAAAGCCCCGAAGTGTATGAATTTATCAAGAAAAACTTTGCGTCATCAGCCAAAATTTCATCACAAAGTGACACTAAATCAAAAATCTCATCTTCTATTTTCCAAACTTCACCGCCCGGACCTCTGCCGTAAGAAGGCGGGTCCATAATTATTCCTTGATATTTTTTGCCTCTGCGAATTTCACGCTCGACAAACTTTTTGCAGTCATCAACAAGCCAACGCACAGGTCTGTCGGCAATCCCTGTACTTTTTGCGTTTTCTTTTGCCCAGTTTACCATACCTTTTGAAGCGTCAACATGAGTTACTTCTGCGCCTGCGTTTAAACAAGCGAGCGTTGCACCGCCTGTATAAGCGAACAAATTAAGTACTTTAAAAGGTTTTTCGCTTTTTAAAATTATTTCGCTGACACTGTCCCAATTTACCGCTTGTTCAGGAAAAAGACCTGTATGTTTAAAACCCATAGGCTTTAAATTAAATGTTAAATCTTTATATTTGATACTCCAAACATCAGGCACTTTTTTGTAAGTTTCCCAATGTCCGCCGCCGCTTTTACTGCGTATATATCTTGCGTGAGCATTCTTCCAGCGTGGGTCTTTGCGTTCTGTTTTGAAAATTGCCTGCGGGTCGGGGCGAATTAATATAATATTTCCCCATCGCTCCAACCGTTCGCCGAAAGAACAGTCAATCAGTTCATAATCTATCCAATTTTTAGAATATCTCAAAAATTTTCTCCTTAAAGATTTCTTATTTTCTCGGCAATATAATCTGCTTGTTTTGTAATTTCATCAATATTTTTGCCCTCAATCATAACACGCACCAGCGGTTCTGTTCCCGAAGCACGAACTAAAACTCTGCCGTTAGAACCTAATTGTTTTTCAACCTCTTCAATGGCAGAAGTTACGCTTTTGTTTTTCATATAGGTTTCTTTTACATGTTTGCTCACAGTTATGTTAACCAACACTTGCGGATATTGATCCATAACATTTGCCAATTGTTTTAAAGATTTGCCTGTTCTTTTTATGGTAGCCAAAAGTTGAATTGCCGACAGTTGTCCGTCGCCTGTTGAAGCGTATTCGAGGTAAATAATATGGCCTGACTGCTCGCCACCTATTATATAGCCTTTATTACGCATTTCTTCAAGAACATATCGGTCGCCTACTTTGGTAGCGACAACCTCAATGCCCTCTCTTTCAGCAAATTTATAAAAACCTATGTTTGACATAACCGTCATAACAACCGTATTTTTTTCGAGTTTTCCTCTTTGTTTTAAATCATATGCAGATATTGCGATAATTTTATCACCGTCTACCACTTCGCCGTTCTCGTCAACTGCCAAACATCTATCAGCATCGCCATCGAAAGCGATACCGAGATCGCACTTGTTTTCAACAACAAATTTTTGTAAGTTTTCAAGATGAGTTGAACCGCAATTATCATTTATGTTAACTCCATCTGGATGATGACTTAAAAATGTGCAATCAGCACCGAGTCTGGTAAAAACTTTTTCGGCAGTATGAGATGAAGCACCGTTAGCACAATCAAAAGCAACCTTTATGCCTTTTAAATCAACATTTACAGTTGCAACCAAATGATCGATATATAAATCAACTGCACTGTGTTTATTGCGAACAAAACCTACTTTTTCATCTCTTGGCAAAGGAATATCCTCTTCCCGATCAAGCACTATTGCTTCAATTTCTTCTTCCATAGAATCGGGCAATTTATAACCGTCTTTATCAAAAAGTTTTATTCCGTTATATTCAAAAGGATTGTGCGAAGCGGAAATCATAATTCCTGCCGAGCAATTAAGTTTTTTAATAAGATATGCAGCACACGGTGTAGGTACAACACCAATTGTTACTGCGTCTGCACCGTAAGAGCAGATACCTGCGGTCAAAGCCGCTTCAAGCATATCGCATGAAATTCTTGTATCTTTTCCTATTAAAATCTCAGGTTTTTTATCAGAATGTTTTGCTAAAACCTCCGCTGCCGCTCTGCCTATTTTCATAGCGAGCTCGGCGGTAAGTTCCACATTTGCAACGCCTCTTGCACCGTCTGTTCCAAAGAGTCTTCCCATAGTTTTTCCTCCAAAATTAAAATGTTATCTGACCGTCTTTGGTCAAGCCTAAGTGTTTATATGCAATATCCGTAACGCATCTTCCTCTGGCGGTACGAGATAAAAATCCTATTTGCATTAAATACGGTTCATAAACATCTTCAATCGTTACCGCTTCTTCATTAAGTGCGGCTGCTAATGTTTCAAGTCCCACAGGACCGCCGTTATATGTGTGAATTACCGTTGTAAGCAGTCTTCTGTCAAACTCATCAAGACCGAGTTCATCAATTTCAAATCTTTTTAACGCATCAATTGCAACCTGTTCTGTAATAACGCCGTCATACTGTACCTCGGCAACATCACGAACACGCTTTAACAACCTGTTAGCAATTCTCGGCGTACCGCGGGAGCGAGAGGCAATTTCCAAAGCACCGTCATCAGTTATATCAATATCCAAAATTCCTGCCGAACGGTGAATAATTTGAGCCAATTCTTCGGGAGAATAAAGTTCAAGGCGAAGCAAAATTCCAAATCTGTCACGAAGCGGAGCGGTCAACTGCCCCGAACGGGTTGTAGCACCGATAAGCGTGAATTTCGGCAAATCAAGCCTAATTGACCTTGCCGAAGGACCTTTTCCTATGATAATATCAAGGCTGTAATCTTCCATAGCGGGATAAAGTATTTCCTCAACCGAACGAGAAAGGCGGTGAATTTCATCAATAAATAAAACATCACCCGGTTGTAAATTTGTAAGCAATGCCGCCAAGTCACCCTGCTTTTCAATTGCGGGACCCGAAGTTACTCTGAGATTTACGCCCATTTCGTTTGCAACTATGCCTGCAAGTGTTGTTTTTCCAAGACCCGGAGGCCCGTAAAGTAAAACATGGTCAAGTGACTCGCCTCGATTTTTTGAAGCCTCCATATAAATTGAAAGGTTTTCTTTTGCTTTTTTCTGCCCTATATATTCGCCAAGCGTTTTCGGACGAAGCGAAACTTCTATTTCAGCGTCGGCATTCTCTGAAAACTCGGTTGCGACAATTCTGTTTTCAAAATCCATTTCTTCCATTTTGTAACCCCTTTAAAACAAATATTTCAAAGCGTCTTTTATTACATTATCAATCGGCTTAGAGATGTCGCATTTCGATACGGCGTTTTTCGCCTCAGCCTGCGAGTATCCAAGTGCAACAAGTGCTGAAACCGCTTCCGATTTACTGCCTGTTTCTCCTGTTTCGGCAGACAAGTTTTCTGGCTCATTTGATAAATCATCGCCGATTTTATCTTTTAGTTCAAGCACAATTCTCTGTGCCATTTTCGGACCTACACCGTTTGCACGGGTGATTGTTTTTGTATCTCCCTGAGATACCGCCACGGCCAAAGCATTTGCTGAAAGTTCCGATAAAATGCTGATTGCGGCTTTCGGACCTACGCCGTTTACAGTAATTAAAAGTTTAAAACTTTCAAGTTCATCTTTTGTAAAAAATCCGAATAAATCAACCGCGTCTTCCCTAACATTCATATAAGTATAAAGAAAAGCGTTTGAGCCGATTTCGGGCAGTTCTCTCAAAGTATTATAAGTAACTCTGCAACCGTAACCCACACCAGCACAATCAATAACTGCGGTTGTAGCATCGGTATATGTAAGTTTTCCGTTTAATGAATAAATCATAGATTAACTCCGTTTTAGTTGTATTTGATATTTTTTAATTTTTCCGAAAGCGACCCTGCACTATGTGCATGGCAAATTGCCATAGCAAGTGCATCCGCCGTATCATCTGGTTTTGGAACAGATTCAAGATTTAATAACATTCTCGTCATTTCCTGCACCTGTTTTTTTTCCGCTTTGCCGTAACCTGTTACCGCCTGTTTTACTTGCAACGGTGTGTACTCGGCAATATCCATACCCGCTTGTTTTGCGGCAAGAATACAAACTCCTCTGGCTTCTGCAACACCTATTGCAGTGGTCGCGTTAGTATTAAAATACAATTTTTCAATCGCCATAGCCTGCGGTTTGTAAGCATTTATTATTCTGCAAAGGCGACTATGAATTTGTAAAAGCCTATCATTAAAATCATCATCTTTTGAGGTGGTTATTGCACCGTAATCAATAACCCTGAACTTATTCGCTTTGTATTCTATTACCCCTATTCCGACAATTGCATAACCGGGGTCAATTCCCAAAATTATCATTATTTTCACCTAAAAACATAATAATCCATTATAATCTAGATTATTATACCATAAAACCCACAAAAACGCAATTATTTATTTTAAAATTCATTGTTTATTAAAATTTAAAAAATCGCCTGTTTTTACAGACGATTTTTTGAAAAATATTATTTTTTTGTTTTCTTATTTAGTTTGTAGTATTTTGTGTAATAATTCTTCTTGGCTACTTTTTTAACTGCTCGCACTTTAAAATAGTATTTTGTATTATTTTTAAGGCTTTTTACAGTTATTTTATTTGATTTTACGGTTTCTGTTTTTGCGTTTTTAAAATTCTTGTTTTTAGAATAAACAACCTGATACTTCTGTGCACCGCTGACTTCTTTAACAGTAAGAACAATGCTTTTTGCTTTTGCTGTCGCTTTTACCAAACTGATTTTAGTCGGAAAAACAGTTGTTTTTACCTTTGAAGAAAAGTTTGAACTCTGCTCCAAAGTACTTGAAAATGCTTTTACCTGATAAGAATAGGTTTTTCCTCTTGTAAGTTTTTTATCAACAAAAGAATTTAAAGTTACTCTTTTATAAAAACTTATTGCTTTTGTTCCGTCGGTTCTGTAAATCTGATAATATTCAGCACCGCTGACCTCGTTCCAAGTAAGTTTTACAGAATTTAACGAAGTTAAAGTTAATTTTAAACCGCTAATTGTTTTACCAATTGATTTTTGAGTTGTAGTTGTAACAGATACAGAAGTCTTTGTTTGATCGCCAAAAGGGTCGTCAGCCGCAGGGTCATTATCAAAGCCGGCACTTAAAATATTAGGCAAAATCCCCAAAAACATAACAGCAACAATTAATACCGAAATCATTCTTTTTTTCATTTTAAAACTCCTTAATATGTTTTTTATTAATTTTAACATATCAGAGTGTTTTTGTCAATTGGAATTGATATACATACAACTAATAATTTTATTTGTTTTTTTCAAATTTTGCAAGCGGATAACGTATAAGAAAATGCTTTAAAGCCTTGAAATCAAGTGGAAATAGTGGCCAGAGGTAACCTTTTTGTTTATCAAGTGTTTTTGTTGTCGCTATAATAAACATTTCAATTATCCAAACGATAACAAAACCGTAAATTTTGAAAAATCCGGTTGCCAAAATTAAAATCCAACGAAAAACCCTTACCGCATTTGCAAGTTCAGGATTCGGTATGCAATGATTACAAATAGCCGAAGATATTGCAAATAGAATTGAATCTGGTACCAAAAGTCCCATATCAATCGCATAATTACCTAAAATCAAACTGCCGATTATTGTAAAAGCCGATTCGGTATTAGTTGGCGTATGCAAAGATGATAATTGCAAAACTTCAAGCCAAAACTCTACAAAAACGATTTGTGCAAAAATTGTTATTTCGCCGAAAAAAAAAAAAAAAAAAAATTTAAACAGATTATAATCGGAATTCGGATAAGCAACCAATAACATAAAAAGCGGTACCAACAAATGTGCAATAGGAATTGATAAAATACGAACAAATCTTGTAATTGTTCCGACCAACGGTGCTTGGTAATAGTCCTCTACATAATGTGTAAAATACAAAAGTGTTGAAGGGATTATGAGCGCTGTCGGTGAGGTATCAACCATAAGCACAATATGTCCCTCAATAAGATGTGCCGCAACGCTTTCGGGACGCTCTGTAACTCTGAAAACAGGCATAGGATTATACCACTTTTTATTTATCAGCACTTCTTCAAGACTTTTTTCGCCCATCATAAGTGCCGGAATATCAATATTATTCAGTTTTTGAAGCACATTTTCAAGCAATTTTTTATTTACTTTATCGTCTATATACCCCACCGCAACATCCGTTCTTGAAACCGAGCCGACTTTAACAATTTCAAAAGTCATTCTCGGGTCTCCTATTCTTCGGCGAACAAGTGCAGTATTAAAAACTATTGTTTCGACAAAATCATCTCTCGCGCCCCTTGTAACCTTTTCAATCAGTGATTCGGAAGGCTCTCTGGCAGGAAATTCTCTAATATCAATAACTAGCGCAGAATTTCCTCCGTCAATAAAAAAGGCTACAAGACCTGATAAAACATCTGTTATAACCTTATCAAAATCGTATTCCTGCGTTACCTCGCCGAAAGGCACATTTTTTAGAAAAATTTTACGAATACTTTCTTTTTTTGTGTCATCAACATTTTGCAATTCACGCATAATATGCACCATTACGCCGTCTTTTACAAAGCCGTTTATAAAAAGAACAAATGCGTGCTTCTTATCTACCGTAATTTCACGAAAAATTAAGTCAAAACTCTTTTCAATCGGCAAAGTTGTTTCAATTCGTTCTTTTATCTCTTCAATATTGCTCGGAAAATCCAAATTTTCGCCTCATTTCCTGATTTTATTATTATTTTGTAAAAAAATTTTTAAAATATTAAAATTTATGGTTGTTTAATTTATAAAATACTGTTATAATAGAATAGATAAATTGGGTAAATATATTTTACTTTTAATATAAAGGAGATTTGTACTTTGGATTTTTTAAGCAGAGATATAGGAGTTGACCTTGGAACTGCCAATACTTTGGTTTGCGTAAAAACAAAAGGAATCATTATGCGTGAACCCTCAGTAGTTGCAGTTGATGTTAAAAATGATGAGGTAAAAGCAGTAGGCAGAGAAGCAAGAGAAATGATAGGCAGAACACCCGGCTCAATTGTTGCGGTTCGCCCTCTTAAAAACGGAGTTATTGCGGATTATGATGTTACCGCTGCGATGTTAAAAAGATTTTTTAAAGACGCTATGCACGGCTCTTTCGTTTCCCGTTCGAGAGTTGTTATTTGCATACCCGCAGGCGTTACCGAAGTTGAAAGCAGAGCGGTAAATGATGCCGCAAGACAAGCAGGCGCAAAAACTGTTGACCTTATTGAAGAATCAATGGCAGCGGCACTTGGTGCAGGACTTCCGGTTTTTGAATCAGTCGGCAGTATGGTAGTAGATATCGGTGGCGGAACAAGCGAAGTTGCGGTAATTTCTTTGGGTGATATTGTTACCGCAAGAACAATAAAAACAGCAGGTGACGATATGGATGAATCTATTATTTCATACATACGAAAACGCCATAATCTTCTTATAGGCGAGCGTACCGCAGAGGATATCAAACTTACAATAGGCTCTGCTTGCGAGTTTGACGGTGAAGAAACCGCCACTATGGAAATAAAAGGTCGAAATTTGATTGACGGACTTCCTAAAAACATTATGGTAAACGCACGAGAAGTGCGTGATGCCTTATCTGACCCGCTTTCAAAAATTGTTGATGCCATAAAGCAAACTCTTGAATCTACTCCGCCCGAACTCGCGGCCGATATTATTGATAAAGGCATTACACTGACAGGCGGAGGCGCATTGTTGCCGGGTATTGATTTGCTAATTTCGAGAGAAACCGCAATGCCTGTAAATATTGCAACAGATCCGCTTGACTGCGTTGCAAAAGGAATTTCAAAAAGACTTGAACTTGATTTACCGTTTGATTCTTATCAAAAAAGGGCAAAATACTATTAAGAGGTGACAAAAATTGAGATTTTTCTTTAAAAGCAAAAAAGTAAAACTAATCTCTGTCATTTCCTTAATCTTAGTTGTAATTATTGTTGTTTGCGGATATACCACTAATTGGAACGCTCCTCAATCAAATATTGTTTCTTCGGTTCTATCGCCGATTGAAAGGTTTTTTTCAGGTACTGCCGATTCTGTTTCTTCTTTCTTTGAAGGGTTTTCTTCAAATGAAGAAAAAGATAAGGAAATTAATAAGTTAAAAAACGAATTGGCTAAGAAAAACAAACAGTTAATTGAATATGACGAAGTTATAAGACAGAACGAGTTTTATAAAGATTTCCTTGATATAAAAGAAAACAACAAGAGTTATGTTTTTTCGCCTGCAAGAGTAATTTCTAAAAATAACAACGATACTTTTGCAACTTTTACTGTTGATAAAGGAACGGTTGACGGCATTAAAGTTTACGACCCTGTAATAACTGCCGAAGGACTTGTAGGCTATATTTCTGACGCTTACGCAAACCAAAGCACCGTTATGACAGTTTTAAATCCAAAAATAAATGTTTCCGCTATTGACAACCATTCGAGAGATACAGGCAATATTTGCGGTGACGCAGAATTAAGCCTTGACGGTTACACTAAAATGGAATACATTTCCAGCGATAATACTATATCTTCGGGAAATTATATTATAACTTCGGGCGAAGGCGGTATTTTTCCGAGCGGACTTATTATTGGTACGGTAGTTGAAGTAAAAACCGCTAAAAGTAAAATAAGTTGTGAGGCTACCATTCAGCCAATTGTTAATTTTTCAAAAGTATCCGATGTTATGGTTATAACCGATTTTTAAGGAGATAACTTCGATTTATGAAAAAACCGAATGAATATAAATATTATGATACATTCATATATATATTGCTGTTAATAATTGCATTCTTTTTGCAAAGCACATCTGTTGTTTTTACGCAGAACATTCCCTCGCCTTCGCTTGTTTTAGCGTTGGTTATTGTTGTTTCGCTTTTTGAAAACTATTGGTATTCTGCTCTTTTTGGGCTTATTTGCGGAATTTTGGTCGATTCTGTAAATGCAAACGGCTCGGGGCTTTATGCACTTGTATTTATGCTTACAGGTGTGATTTGCTCGCTTGTTCTTAATTCGTTTTTTCAGAAAAATTTTGCTTCTTTTGCGGTTATTTCCGTTCCTGCAATATTAATAAACGAATTATTAGATGTAATTAATAAGTGCGGATTCACAAACGGGTTTTTTGCTTTATTTATAAAGTTTTATATTTTGGTTGCGCTTTATACATTTGCGGTTGCATTTCTGCTTTATCTGTTGTTTTATTTTAGAATTAAGCGTGATGAAAAGTATAAAAAACCAAAAGGAATTATTAAACCTAAAAAATAAACTTTTAAGAAGGAATTTTAAGTATGTTTTTTCAAAAGCAAAAGCAGAAAAAAGTGAATAAATATACAAAATTCATTGCCTGCACCGCTATTGTAATAGCAATAGTTTTGGCTTACAGCATTCGTCTTTTTCAACTTCAAGTTGTAAATTACGATTACTATTTAAAAGAAAGCAAAATGTCAAGTGCAGCTTCAATAACGGTTGATGCGACGCGAGGCGAAATTCTTGACAGATACGGCAGAACTATTGCTTACAATAGAGAAGGTTACAATATTATTTTAGATTATACTTCCTCTTCAAACAGCAGAATTAATAAAACACTTGAAAAAGTTATAAAAATAATAAAATCTAACAAAGATAAATGGCGTGACAAACTGCCGATAAGCGAAAAAGCGCCTTATAAATTCACCGAAAAGTCGGATTCAAGCGAAATAAAAACACTAAAACGCAAACTTGAAGTTCAAGATTACGCTAATATTGACGAATGTATTGCGAATATGATAAAAAACTTTGGACTTGAAAACTATTCTGCTAAAACTCAACGACTTTTAATGGGTATTCGATATACAATGATCTTAGAGGATTTTTCAATCACTTACCCTTATACAATTGCCGAAGATATAAGCGAAAAAACTAAGTCAATTATTCTTGAATCTTCCGACAGTTTCACAGGTGTAAGAGTAAAAGAGGTTTGCGTTCGCGAATATACCGATGATAATCTTGCTACAAACTTAATAGGAACAACAGGTCCTATTTATGCTGAGGATTGGGATAAATATAAAGAAAAAGGCTACTCTTACAGCGATTATGTAGGAAAATCGGGCGTTGAAGAGGCTTTTGAAGACTATCTTCGAGGTACTAACGGTATTGACAAAGCAATTGTAAATCCTGATACAGGCGAAACCGAAATTGTTACCGAATCTGACCCTGTTGCAGGAAACTCGGTTTTACTCAGTATTGATATTGATTTGCAGAAAACTGCTCAAAAATCGCTTAAAAAATTTATGACTTCGCTTTCATCAAAGAGTATTTACGCTTCTTCTGCCTCAATTGTTTGTTTAGATGTAAACAACGGCGAGATTTTGGCCGCGGCGAATTATCCTACATTTTCTATGACAGATTATAAGAAGAATTATTCAAAACTTGCCAAAGATAAATCAAATCCTCTGTTTAACAGAGCGTTTCAAGGCGTTTATCCTCCGGGCTCAACTTTCAAACCCGTTGTAGGTTCGATTGCTCTTACAGTCGGTTCTATAACTAAAAACACCAATTTCTACTGTAAAAAATATTATGATTATTACGGCATTACATTCAAATGTATGCACTATCACGGATCGATTGATGTTGTAAACGCTATTTCAAAATCCTGTAACTACTTCTTCTTTGAAACGGGCAAAAGAACAGGCATTTCAACACTCAACGAATATGCGAAACTTATGGGTTACGGTATAAAAACCGGTGTTGAAATCCCCGAAAGTTCAGGAATTTTAGCCGGTCCTGCTTATACGCAGTCAATTAAAACTACTTGGAACCCCGGTGATACGCTTCAAGCATCAATAGGTCAGTCTTATAACCTTTTTACACCTTTGCAAATAGCAACAGGTACTGCAACAATTGCAAACGGCGGTACCAGATACCGCTCTCACCTGCTTCACGAGGTGCGTTCTTATGACTTGGAAGATGTTATTGTTAAACCTTCGGCAGAGGTTGTTGCAAATACAGGTCTTTCCAAAAGTGCTATTGAAACAGTTAAACAAGGTATGCGTTCCGCCACATTTGACGGTACTGCTTCTTCAACATTCAGCAGTTACAGTTTAAAAGTAGGCGGTAAAACGGGTACGGCGGAAAATCCGTCACCAAAGCGTGATAACGCTTTGTTCATTTCTTTCGCTCCTTATAAAAACTCTGAAATTGCGGTTGCAATCAATGTTGAGGAAGGAAGATACGGTTATTTAACTGCTTCTGTTGTAAAAGATATTTATGATCAATACTATTTCGCTAAATACAAAGGCAGTAGTATTGCAAATTATGACGATTTAATTTATTAATTGTTTTGACAAATCGTGTTTTTTATGTTAGAATAAGAAAGTGATGATGTTAAGTGAATAATAATGTATATGTTATTGCTTCCGGAAAAGGCGGTGCAGGAAAGTCTACTACTGCCGCATACCTGGGAGTTGAACTTTGTAAAAACGGCAAAAAAGTTCTGCTTATTGATATGGACGAGGGTCTTCGCTCGCTCGATATAATGCTTAATGTATCATCTCATACTTTATTTGATGTAAGCGATATAATTAAAGGCAATTGCAATGTAAATCAAGCGGTAATTCCTGTAAAGCAGTGCCCAAATTTATACTTATTGCCTGCTCCGATTACTGTAAACAGTTTAAATTCGCCTAAGGGTATGCGCTTACTTTGCGATAAACTGTCAGTTTATTTTGATTATATTTTGATTGATTCGCCCGCAGGAGTCGGAAAAGGTTTTAAAAATGCAATCGCAGGTGCTGATAACGCTTTGGTTGTAGTAAATCCCGACGCGGTAAGCGTTAGAGACGGCGCTTATGTTGCAAAACTGCTTCGTGAGAGCAGAATTAAAAATATTAGGCTTGTAATTAACAAGTTAGATAAAAAACTTGTCAAAAAAAGCATTTTTTACAACATTGATGAAATTATTGATGCTACAACTTTACAATTGATTGCAGTAATACCTAATGATATTGAGCTTATTAAAAGTTTTGACAATTGCGGAAACAGTCTTTATAAATCGCCTGCAACGCTGGCTTTTGAAAGATTTGCAAAAAGATTAAACGGTCAAAACATTCCTTTAACGGATATATAATATAAAACTTAAAGAATAATAATTTGTGGGAGGATTTTATAGTATGAATATTGCACTAATTGCACACGATGTAAAGAAAGAACTTATGGTTCAGTTTTGCATTGCTTACAGCGGAATATTAAACAATCACAATATTTGTGCAACAGGTACAACCGGCAGACTGGTTTCGGAAGCAACCGGTCTTGAAATAACAAGATTTTTAAGTGGTACACAAGGCGGCGGTGAGCAAATTGCTTCAAGAATCGCTTATAATGAAATAGATATGGTTTTGTTTTTCAGAGATCCTATTACCGCAAAACCTGATGAACCTAACGATATGACAATTCTTCGTTTATGTGATGTTCACAATATACCTATTGCTACTAATATGGCTACCGCAGAGGTTTTGATTCACGGTCTTGAAAGAGGAGACCTTGACTGGCGTCTTTACAAATAAAAATTTAAAAATTATGACGGAAAAGAAGTAACTTAAAATTATCCTTACAAAGAGAGATTAACATTTTGCTGAAAGTTAGTTTAAGGAGAGTTAAGTGAAGACACTTCCCGAATTGGCTGAAAAGCCCGCAAAATCCGCGTTAAAAGATTTTAAAGAGAAGGTTTTATAACTTTAAACCTTAATTTAGGGTGGCACCACGGTAAAAAAGATTTTATCGTCCCTTGTTTTTTACAAGGGACGTTTTTATTTTTGTAAATATGAGGAGATGTTTATATGAAATTAGTTGCTGACGCTATTAAAGGCACGCAAGATGCATTGCCAAAAGAAAGTTATAAATGGCACTATATTGAGAAAGTTGCCAAAAATGTCGCTTCAAGATTTGATTTTAAAGAGATAAGAACCCCTGTTTTTGAAAAAACAGAACTTTTTCAAAGAGGCGTAGGCGATACAACCGATGTTGTGCAAAAAGAAATGTACACATTTAATGATAAAGGCGGAAGAAGTATTACACTTCGCCCCGAAGGTACCGCAGGTGCAATTCGCAGCATTCTTGAACACGGACTCTTTAATGACGCTTTACCAATAAAAGCATATTATATTACATCTTGCTACCGTTACGAAAAACCGCAGGCAGGCAGACTGCGTGAATTTCACCAGTTCGGTGTTGAGTGCGTAGGTGCAAAAAGTCCTATTGCAGACGCAGAAGTAATAATGCTTGGTAACTCTATTCTAGAACAGTTGGGAATAAATAATATTTCACTGGAAATAAACTCAATCGGCTGTCCGAAATGCAGGGCGGAATACACAAAAGCGTTGAAGAAATATTTTTCGGATTACAAAGAACAATTATGCGAAACCTGTCTTTCAAGACTTGATCGCAATCCTATGAGAATTTTGGATTGTAAATCGCCTGTTTGCAGTAAAATTGCCGAGAACGCTCCTGTAATTTTAGATTATCTTTGCGATGAATGTAAAGAGCATTTTGAAAAGGTTAAATCCTATTTAACCTCAGCAAACATTCAATTTACAGTTAATCCTAAAATTGTAAGAGGGCTAGATTACTATACCAAAACGGTTTTTGAGTTTATTACAACCGAAATCGGCGCACAGGGCGCTGTTTGCGCAGGCGGAAGATATGACGGACTTGCCGAAGAACTCGGTGGCCCCGCCCTCCCCTCGCTCGGCTTTGCTATGGGACTTGAAAGAATACTTTTACTTATGGAAAAACAAGGTTGCGAGTTCCCTGACGACGATGTTGCTGATATTTATATTGCAACTATGGGCGAAAAAGCGAAAATGAAAGCAATTGAACTTTGCAAAACGCTTCGTGATGAGGGATTTTCAGCGGTTACCGACTATTCCGACAGAGGAATTAAAGCACAGATGAAATATGCAAATAAAATCGGCGCAAAATTCAGCATTGTTATCGGCGATAATGAGATTGATAGCGGTAAAGCGACACTTAAAAATATGCTCACAGGTGAAAACACAGAAGTTGAAATTGACGGCGATTTTGTAAATACGCTATACAAAGCGAACACACAAAACATTTTGACCGACATTGAAAATACCGCATTATTTTAAATAAAGGAGTAAGCGTTATGTTAGAGTTTATGGGAGATATGCGCAGAACATATTACTGCGGTAATTTACGAAGAGAAAACAAAGGAGAAGAAGTTACTGTTTGCGGTTTTGTGCAAAGACAAAGAAATTTAGGACAATTAATATTTGTTGATGTGCGGGATCGAACAGGTATTGTACAATTAAGTTTTGACGATACAACGGAAAAAAGTATTTTTGAAAAAGCAAATGCTACTCGTTCGGAATTTGTTGTAATTGCAAAAGGAACTGTTAAAATTCGTTCATCTATAAACAAAGATATTCCGACAGGCGAAATTGAAATTGCGGTAAATGAGTATAAAATTCTTTCTACCGCCGAAACTCCCCCGTTTGAAATAGTGGAAAATTCCAACGTTAAAGAGGAACTTCGTTGTAAATACCGTTATCTTGATTTACGAAGACCCGATTTACAAAGAAATATCATTATGCGTCATAAAATCGCAAAGGTTACAAGAGATTATTTTGATGAAAACGGTTTTATTGAAATCGAAACTCCTATGCTTATAAAATCCACCCCCGAAGGCGCAAGAGATTATCTTGTTCCCTCTCGACTTTACCACGGCGAGTGTTATGCACTTCCCCAGTCACCGCAGATTTACAAGCAGTTGCTTATGGTTTCCGGATTTGATAAGTATATGCAGATTGCAAGATGTTTTAGAGATGAAGATTTACGCGCCGACAGACAACCGGAATTCACACAAATCGACCTTGAAATGTCATTTGTTGATACCGAAGATGTACTAGCAGTCGGCGAGGGCTTTGTAAAAAGGCTGTTCAAAGAAATCCTTGATATTGACATTAAATTACCGCTTCAAAGAATGACATTTGCCGACGCAATGAATTTATACGGCTCAGATAAACCTGATTTACGCTTTGATATGAAGATTACCGATTTGTCGGATATTGTCAACAACAGCGGTTTTGGCGTATTTAAAGGTGCAATTGAAAACGGCGGCTCGGTAAGAGCAATTTGTGCTAAAAACGCAGTCGACATATATACCAGAAAGAGTATTGACCGTTTGACCGAAAGTGCAAAAGGTATAGGTGCAAAAGGCTTGGCTTGGATTAGAATTACCGACGACGGTATCGCATCATCATTTGCTAAATTTATATCAGAAGATGAAATGAACGCTATACTTTCGCGTTGCGGTGCTGAAACAGGCGATGTTATAGTAATTGTTGCAGATAAAGATAAAGTTACTTTGCCAACTCTCGGTGCACTTCGTCTTGAAATGGCTAACAAACTTAATATTATCCCGAAAGAGGAATACAATCTTGTTTGGATTACCGAAATGCCTTTCTTTGAGTACAATGAAGAAACGGGGAATTGGGACGCTATGCACCATCCGTTCACCGCTCCGCTTGACGAGTGTATTCAGTATCTTGAAAGCGACCCTGCAAAGGTAAAAGCAAAGGCTTACGACCTTGTTATGAACGGAACGGAAATGTCATCGGGCTCAATTCGTATAACCAACCCTGACTTGCAGAAAAAGATGTTTAATGCACTCGGCCTTACAGAGGAAGAAGCACAGGAAAAATTCGGTTTTCTGACTGACGCATTCAAATACGGTGCGCCTCCTCACGGCGGTATGGGAATCGGTCTTGACCGACTCTGTATGATTATGCTTAAATGCGAATCACTTCGAGATGTTGTGGCATTTCCGAAAATGCAAAACGCAAGAGATTTAATGAGTGAATCCCCTGCTGTTTGCGATGAACAACAAATAAAAGACTTGGGAATTAAATTTGAAGATTAAATCACGCCCGTTGAACGGGTGGTTTGCACTGCCATATAAAGGTCTTTTACAGACTTAATCCCTGTGACAGTGGTCAATGAATGTATGACATCACATTACTTTTTAAATCAGTCGATTTTATATGCACTCCAAAAGTTAGACACTTTTGGAGTGCATATCATTTTATACTCAACCCGTTTTTTATGTATTAATCATTAAAAATACTTTTACATTTCAAGCCATTGATATAAATTATCAATTTCACTTTAAACTTGACTGCCAATTTTGGTATCAACAATTTCTGAATTTAAGTGAATATCTCTGTTTTCTTTCAGCACTTGATAAACGCTGTCAAAAGATTTATGGTGTTTTTTTAAAATCCTGTGAATTGTAAATTAATGTGTACACTCCAATACCTGTTTTTTATAATACTCTTTCCAAAAACACCGTCAATAACAAACATTCTGCTATTTATTAACTTATAACATATTCAATGAATTTTCAACAAAACTTGATTGAAAATAATCAACACTTGCTTAAAGCCAATCATAACAAGTGCATTTTTTACAAAATAATCAAACCAATTTTAATATTTTTGATAATTTATACTTGACATTGACAATTTTGATGATATAATATATTCAAGAGGTGATTAAAGTTGCTCAACGAAGAAAGGTATCAGTTAATACAACAGATTATTGAGGAAAGAAATACTGTTACGGTAGCGGAACTTGCAAGAATAATTAATACTTCTGAATCAACAATAAGACGTGATCTTACCACGCTTGATGAACTCGGAAAAATCAGAAAATTTTTCGGAGGAGCAACAAAAGTAATTAAGAACGAGGGTTTTTATGAAGATTCTGTAAGCGTCCGTGAAACAATAATGAGCAAACAAAAAACTGAAATTGCAAAATACTGCGCTGAGTTAATTAACGATAATGATTTTATTTATATTGATGCAGGCACTACAACATCAAGATTAGTCGATTTCATTACTAATGAAAATGCAACTTATGTTACAAACGGAATAACACATGCGAGAAAACTTATACAAAAAGGATTGAACACATACATTGTCGGCGGAAAAATAAAACCTGTAACAGAAGCAATTATCGGAGCGGAAGGTATTGCAAACCTTAAAAACTTCAATTTTTCAAAAGCATTCATGGGTGCAAACGGAATTGATATTAACGCAGGTTATACTACTCCTGATATTGAGGAGGCTATGATAAAAGAAGCAGCAGTTAAAAAAAGTTACCTTTCTTTTGTTCTTGCTGACAGCACAAAATTTAATCGAGTGTTTTCTGTAACATTTGCAGGGCTAAAAAAGAGTATAATAATTACAGATACACTCGCTGATAAAAAGTATGCAAACGAAACTATTGTAAAGGAGGTAATGAAATGATTTATACAATCACGCTGAATCCGTCGATTGACTATGTTGTACGGCTTGATAAATTTGCAATGGGAATTACAAACCGTACAACAAGCGAGGAGTATTATTTTGGCGGTAAAGGTATTAATGTATCTTGTGTTCTTGCTGAATTGGGGTTAGAAAGCACCGCACTTGGCTTTTTGGCAGGCTTTACAGGAGAAGAGATAAAAAAAGGTTTAAGCAATAAAAGAATTAATACCGATTTTATTTGGCTTAATAATGGCACATCAAGAATAAATATAAAAATCAAAGCAAAAACTGAAACCGAGATAAACGGTCAGGGGCCTAATATTGGCGATAAAGAACTTGAATTGCTTATGGGCAAACTTGATAAAGTAATCGACGGCGATACACTTGTAATTGCAGGAAGTATTCCAAACACTTTGCCCGATAATGTTTATGAAAAAATGCTTGAAAGTATAAAAGAAAAAGATATTAGAATTGTTGTTGACGCAACTAAAAAACTTTTGGTTAATTCTTTAAAATACAAGCCGTTTCTTATCAAACCGAACAGGCAGGAACTTTCGGAAATATTTGAAACTGAAATTGTTTCGCAAGAAGATACAGAAAAGTATGCGAGAAAACTTCAAGAAATGGGCGCTCAAAATGTATTAATTTCTTTGGGGGGCGAAGGCGCAATGCTGATTGATGAAAACGGAGAAAAGCATAATGCGGGCGTGCTGAAAGAAAAAGTAATAAATACAGTCGGTTCAGGTGATTCAATGGTGGCGGGATTTATTGCAGGATATGAAACGCAAAAGGACTACTCTTATGCATTAAAATTAGGCAGTGCCTGCGGAAATGCAACAGCGTTTTTGCCCGGACTTGCCACAAAAGAAAAGATAGACGAAATAATGAAAAAATTTATTTAAGGAGGATTTTTTATGCGTATAACCGATTTACTAAAAAAACAAGGCATATCTCTCGGCTTATCGCCGAAAACCAAAGAGGATGCAATTGACATCTTGGTGTCGCTTCACGAAAAATGCGGAAATTTAAGCGATGTTTCTGCATTTAAAAACGGAATTTTAAAGCGTGAAGAAATGGGAACCACCGCAATAGGTATGGAAGTTGCTATTCCTCATGCAAAAAGCGAAGCGGTAAAACATCCTGCATTAACCGCTGTTACTGTTCCCGGCGGAGTTGATTACGGCGCTCCCGACGGTAATGATTGCAAACTTATCTTTATGATTGCGGCAACAACCGACGGCGATGTTCATTTAGAGGTGCTTGCAAGACTTATGCAAATGCTTATGGATGAAGCGTTTACTTCGCAATTAAAAGCTGCAAAAACAGAAGATGAATTTTTAAAAATTATTAATGCGAAAGAAACCGAAAAATTCCCTGATGAAGTAAAAGAAGAAAAAGGCGAAAAAACAGGTTATAGAGTTTTGGCTGTAACAGCTTGCCCAACGGGAATAGCACACACTTACATGGCAGCCGAGGCTCTTAATAAAGCAGGCGAAAAAATGGGCATTGCCATTAAAGTAGAAACAAACGGTTCAGGCGGTGCTAAGAATGTTCTTACCGCGGAAGAAATTGCAAATTGCGATGGCATTATTATTGCTGCCGATAAGAGCGTTGAAACAGCACGATTTGACGGAAAACCCGTTTATTCAACAAAAGTTGCCGACGGTATTCATAAACCTGAGGAACTAATAAATAAAATTGTTAATAAGCAAGCGCCTGTTTTCCATTCTGACAAAAAAACAGATGTTTCCGAATCCGATTCAAACGAAAGTTTCGGAAGAAAACTTTATAAACATCTTATGAACGGTGTATCGCATATGCTTCCTTTTGTAGTTGCAGGCGGTATATTTATAGCAATTGCATTTTTAATTGATACTATTATGGGTGTTCCGCAAGACGGTAACTTTGGTTCTGTAACCCCTGTTGCGGCTTGGTTTAAATCAGTAGGTGGTATAGCATTTGGATTTATGCTTCCGATTCTTGCAGGTTTTATTGCAATGTCAATTGCTGACCGACCGGGCTTACTTGTCGGATTTGTAGGTGGTTCACTTGCTGCGGTAGGCTCAACATTTGCGGCTCCGGGCGGGGATTCAAAATCCGTATCGGGCTTCTTAGGTGCTTTGCTTGCAGGTTTTTTGGCAGGCTGGCTTATGAAAATGCTTGAAAAACTTTGTGATAAACTACCGCAAGCACTTGAAGGAATAAAACCTGTTCTTATTTATCCATTAGCAGGTTTAGGAATTGTAGGCGTTATGATGTGTGCAGTTAATCCTATTATGGGATTAATTAACACAGGTATGACCGAAGGCGTTACAGCAATGTCAAAGAACCCTGCATTAATCGTTCCTCTTTGTGCATTACTTGCAGGTATGATGGCAATAGATATGGGCGGTCCGTTCAATAAGGCGGCTTATGTTACTGCAACAGGTTTACTTGCAAGCGGTACAGATGCGTCATATATGATTATGGGTGCTGTTATGATAGGCGGTATGGTACCTCCTATTGCAATCGCTCTTTCGACTACATTCTTTAAAAACAGATGGACTGACGAAGAAAGAAAGAACGGTCCTGTAAACTATATTATGGGTCTTTCATTTATCACCGAAGGTGCAATTCCTTATGCAGCAGGTCATCCGCTTCAAGTTATACCGAGTTGTATAATCGGCTCTGCAACAGCAGGTGCATTATCTGCATTATTTGGTTGTACTCTTATGGCACCTCACGGCGGTATATTTGTAATTGCAACAATCGGAAATCCGCTTTTGTACTTTGCATCTCTTGCTATCGGAGCAGTAGTAGGTATGCTTTTGCTGGCAGCGTTTATGAAGAAAAAAGCGTAAAACTTAACTAATCGAGGCAGTAGGCATAATTGCCGACTGCCTGCAAAAAAAGGAGATAATTATTATGGTATCGAAAAAACTTACAATTGTAAATGCACAAGGCTTTCATATGCGTCCGGCAACAACATTTGCCGCAGCAGCAGGCAAATATGCTTCAAGTGTAACTATTAAGCATAATGAAAAAGATATAGATGCAAAAAGTCTTATGAATATTATTGCGGCTTGTATTAAGTGCGGTAATGAAATAGAACTCGTTTGCGACGGTCCTGATGAAAACGAAGCACTTGCAGAAACATCAGCACTTATTGAAAGCGGATTTGGTGAATAGATTTAGCGAGGTGAGAGAAATGCTAAAAGGTATAGCCGCTTCGGAGGGTATCGGAATCGGCAATGTAATGATAATTGAAGAGTTTTCTCTTAAATATACACCGAAAACGGTTACTGACAGCCAAGCGGAATTAAAGCGATATAAAGATGCGGTAGAAAAGTTTTGTGAACATACCTCAAAGCAGGCTGATTCGCTTCGCAAAGACGTTGGTAAAAAGCAAGCCGAAATTCTTGAAGGGCACATTCAAATGATTAAAGACCCTTATATGGGTGCTGAAATTGAAAAACTTATTCAGTCGGGTCAGTGTGCCGAAGCATCACTTGAACAAATCTGTAATATGTTTATTGATATGTTTTCGGCTGTTGATGATGATGTTACAAAGCAACGCGCAGCGGATGTAAAAGATATTAAAAACGCTATTCTTGGTATTTTGCTCGGAGTAAATGAAGTAAAAATCAGCGATGCTCCAAAAAACACCGTTATTGTTGCAAAAGAAGTTACTCCTTCAATGACAGCGGGAATTAATAAAGAAAATGTTGTGGGAATAATAACCGAAACAGGCAGTCAAACCTCACATTCTGCAATTTTGGCAAGAGCACTTGAAATTCCTGCCGTATTAAGTGTTGAAAATGCACTTTCTTCGCTTCGCGCAAATGATGCGGTAATTGTTGACGGAAGCAAAGGTGAAATAATTATTTCACCAAGCGATGAAGTAATAAAAGAATACTCTGAAAAGAGAAAAGCGTTTTTAAAAGAAAAGCGCGAACTTGAAAATTACAGAGGAAAAGCGACAGTTTCAGCAGACGGCAAAGAATATGAACTTTTCTGCAATATCGGTAATCCGAAAGATGCAGTTAAGGCTATGAATGCTGACGGCGAAGGCGTAGGACTTTTCAGAACAGAGTTTCTTTTTATGGATAGAGATTCAACTCCGAGCGAAGATGAGCAGTTTGAGGCATATAAGCAAGCCGCTATCGTGCTAAAAGGAAAAGAACTTATAATCAGAACGCTTGATATCGGCGGAGATAAAGAAATTCCTTACCTCGGTCTTGAAAAAGAGGAAAATCCGTTTATGGGATTTCGAGCAATTCGCTATTGCCTTAAAAACAGAGACCTTTTCAAATCTCAAATCAGAGCAATTTTGAGAGCGAGTGCATTCGGAGATGTAAGAATTATGTTCCCGCTTATAACCGCTGTTGAAGAGTTAAGAGAAGGCAAAAAGTTAGTTGAAGAGGCAAAAGCAGAACTTAGAAATGAAAATATTGATTTTGATGAAAATATCAAAGTAGGAGTTATGACCGAAACTGCGGCTTCGGGTGTAATTGCTCACCTGCTTGCAAAAGAGGCCGACTTTTTCAGCATAGGAACAAATGACCTTACAGGTTACACAATGGCGGCTGACAGAGGTAACAGTTTTGTGGCGTACTTGTATTCTCCGTTCCAACCCAGCGTGTTGATGATGATAAAGCGCATTATTGAATGCGGAGCCAATGAGGGAATACCTGTCGGAATGTGCGGAGAGGCGGCTGCCAATCCTATGATGATTCCTTTGTTAATATCGTTTGGACTTACCGAATTCAGCGTTTCTGCACCGTCTGTTTTGAAAGTCAGAAAGAATATTTCAAAATGGACAAAATCGGAAGCAGATAAGATTGCTGAAAAAGTAATGTCTTTTGCTACCGAACAAGAAATTATTGAGTATTTGAAAACTGTTATATAATTTAATCGGAAAAAATATGCACCTTATAAAGCATTTAGTTTTAAGGGGCATATTTTTTATTAACACTTTATTTTTTTAGATTGATATGATATAATGAGTTAAATAAAAAACTGTAAAATCGTTGATTTTGCACCTTTTACCGATGAGAAATTTTCAATGATTGATAAAATACCACAATCTTAATAAAAAAGGAAGAATCTATGATTAAAATAATGTTTGTTTGCCACGGTAATATTTGCAGAAGTCCTATGGCAGAATTTTATATGAAGTATATTGTTGAAAAATCGGGACTTGAAAATGAAATTTTCGTCGCATCTTCTGCAACAAGTTTTGAAGAAATAGGAAACGATATTCATTATGGCACAAAGCACATTTTGGATGAGCATAATATACCCTATTCAAGTCGAAAAGCAGTAAGATTTCATGATGGAGACTATGATGATTATGATTTAATTCTGCTTATGGATAAAAACAATATTAGAAATATGGAAAATATTGTACCTTATGATTATGACGAGAAAATTAAACTTTTGCTTTCATTTGTAGGCGAAAACACATCAATAGCCGATCCTTGGTACACAGGCGAGTTTGAAACAACGTATAAAGATATTAAGCGAGGTTGCGATGCATTGTTAAAGCATCTGAAAGAAAAAATGCTGTAATTGAAACAGTATAAATATAATTTTTTATTTTTTTAAG
>CACYEQ010000039.1 GCA_902773485.1 Oscillospiraceae bacterium | reverse complement strand
TTATTAAACCGTTTTCGGTTGAAATGCTGGCAAAACGCATTGTTCAGTTTACAGGTTACAACAGTCCACTTTTGCCGAATACTTTAAAAGCACCGGTAAATTATAACGAACTTGAAATGATGATAACCGATATTATTCATCAAATCGGCGTACCTGCTCATATAAAAGGTTATCATTATCTTCGTGAGGCAATTTTGCTTTCTGTAAAGAATCCCGATATAATAAACTCGGTTACAAAGCAACTATACCCAACCGTTGCAAAGAAATTTCAAACAACCCCGTCAAGAGTAGAGCGCGCTATCCGCCACGGCATAGAAGTTGCTTGGGACAGGGGGAATGTAGATGTATTAAATTCCTATTTCGGTTACACCATTCATGTAGGCAGAGGCAAACCTACCAATTCTGAGTTTATTGCAATGATTGCCGATAAATTAAGACTAAAAATGAAATTGATTGCGTAGTATTATAACCTCCCGAAATTTCGGGAGGTTTTTTGCATAATTTTTCGCGTTAAAAAATATAATTTAATAAAACAAAAACGAAAGGCGGAAACGCATATGGAATTAAAAACAGTCAACAATACCTTAAAAACGCTTAAAAAAGTTTATGAAAAAAAGAGTGAATATCCAATCGACTGCGAATTCACCTTGCCTGATTATTGTCCGGATATCGAAAGAATTTTAAAATGCAATATATTTGCAAAAGTCTCAAATTTATCGGTGTTAAGCGATACCGCTCAGGCTGAAATAAATGTTGAAATAAAAGTTCTTTATATTTCAAAAGACAACAAACTTTTTGGCTATGAAATGCCTCAAAGCCTTTCAAAATCCATAAACATAGGTGAGATAGATAAAGAAACCGTTTCAAGTTACAAAATAAAGACAGAATATGCGAATTGCAGAGCGGTAAATAACCGAAAGATTGATGTTCACGGATCGGTAGGTTTGACACTTACATTAAAAGTTGAAGATGAAAAAAACTATATTTCCGATATAGACGATAAAAGCGTTGTATTAAAAAATGAAAACAGAAAAGTGCTAGAACCTGTGGGTTTTGCAAAAAAACAAATTAATGTAGCCGATGATATAATTCTGCCTTCATCAAACGGCTCAATTTCAAACATTATTAATTATGATGTAAAATCTGTTTTTGAAGAGTGCAAAATGATTTCGGGAAAAGCGATAATAAAACTTAATGTTTTAATAGAAATGCTTTATTTGAGTTCTGATTTGCGCTATGAAACAATTAGGCACAATATACCCGTAAATCAGGTTATTGATGTGCCGGGAGCAGAAGAAAACTCAATATGCTCGGTAAAGACAGATGTAAGCAATGTGACTTTAAAAGTTATTACCGATTCCGAAGGCGAAATGCGTGCAATTAATGCCGAAGTCAAAGTAGATATTTCTGTTGTCGCGTATAATCTGAGCGATTTGAATATTGTTACCGACGGATATTGTGTTAAATATGAATCAAATATTGAAAGGCAAACTGTGAACTGTGAACAGTTTGTAGAAAACATTAACGAGAATTTCAATATAAGCGAAAGTATAGATGTTTCTTCCGATATTGCAAGCATTATAGATTTTAACTGTATGCCGCTTACATTTAATTGCAAATGTGAAAATAACAATCTGGTTTTAAGCGGAGATATTGCCGTTTTTGCGTTTTTAGAAGATGAAAACGGTTCGAGCAAATATTACGAAAAAGTTTTGCCATTCAGCAAAACAATATCAAAAATTTCTTGTGCTGAAACTATGGATTGCGATTTATCCTTAACCGTAACAGATTGTAGTTTTAATAAAAACGCAAGTAACAGAATTGATTTCAAATGTGAAATGAATTTAAACGGAATTGTTACAAAACCGCTTGAAATTGAGGCAATTTCGTCTTTTGAGGTAGATGAAGAAAAAGAAAAATCTTATGATGATTTGCCTTCGCTTGTGGCTTATTTTGCACAAAAAGGTGAGAGCATTTGGGATATTGCTCTAAAATATAATACTTCGCTTGACAGAATTAAAGAAACAAACAATATCAATGATGAAATCTTAAATGATAGTATAATGCTTTTAATTCCGAGTATTTAAACTTAAAAAGCAACGATGAAAACTCATCGTTGCTTTTTGTTTATTACAGATATGTTAAAATAGTGATGTTAAAAAGGTTGAATTTTATAATTATTTGTGTTAAAATATAAATAATTATAAAATCGGAGGAATAGTGTTTTGATTTGGCATTCATCATCAGTTGAAGAAATTGTTGAGCATTATAATTCAAACATAGAAAACGGTCTAAACTCTAAACAGGTTGCGGAATACAGAAAAAAATACGGTAAAAATGTAATATATCCAGTTGAGAATAAAAGTTTCGGCAAATGTTTTTTAAGTAAATTAGCAAGTTCTACATTTGTTTTTGGAGCAGTGGCTTCACTTTTTTATATTGTTGTTGATATTATTACATTTTTTTTGAAAAATGATTTAACAAAAACTTTCAGCGTACCTTTCAGAGTTCCTGCTGTAATAATTTTTGTTTTATTGGTTTTTGAAATTGTAGTTGCATTTTTAGAAACAAGAGTAAATAAATCAATAAGCCGTTCGGCGAAAAATCTAGAATGCGAAGTTGCGGTTTTGGATAACGGCATTAAGAAAAAGGTGAAATCTAAAAAACTAGTGCCGGGCGATATTATGTTTTTGCAGGAGGGCGATTATATTCCTGCCGATGCAAGACTTATTGAATCTGAGAATTTAAGATGCGATGAGTCTTTGCTGACAGGTACAGTTGCAACGGTTGAAAAAACTCATGTTGCTGTTTGTTCTGATATTGAAGATTTATCAAAGCGTAAGAATATGGTTTATGCAGGCTGTTATATTGCATTTGGCAGTTGTAAAGCCATTGTTACCGATACAGGTGCTTATACTGAAAAAGGCAAAAAATTAACCTATTTAATGAGAGAGGAAAACGTAATTATTCCTATTCAGTCAAAGGTTAAAAAGGCAATTGCTTGGGCAAATTCCGCATTGCTTGTATTAGCAGGCGTGTTCTTTGTATTAGGCATTTTTATGGGGCGGACAACCTATAATTACCGTGAATTTGTTCTTGATGCCGCATTGCTTTTCTCGGTTACCGTTCCTTGCACGTATTCTTTGTTAATTGCGTTTGATGTGGTGTTGGGGCTTCGTCGAGCAAGAAGGAAAAAATGCGTTGTAAAACGAATTTCAAAACTTGAAAACATCTGTGCTTCAAATGTAATTATTTGTGATAAAACAGGTACTTTGACACAGAATAAAATGAAAGCTGAAAAAGTATATTTAAACGGTAAAATTTACGAGGTTGATAATTTTGCTCCCGATGAAGTTGCTTCAATGTTAAAACTTGCTGCTCTTACTTGCGACGGCGATGTTGTTATTGATGATTTTGGCAGAGAAGAGCATTATGGCGATATTGTTGAAACTTCCATATTATCGGCGGCGTTGAAAATTTTAAAAACTACTAAAAATAGTATTGATACTGAGTATCCACGAATGAGCGAAATTCCTTTTGATACGCAAAGAAAATTAAAAACGGTTATCTGTCTGATTGAAGGTAAACCATATGCAATAGTAAAAGGAACCGCTCCGACAATTATTGAAAAATGCAACGGTGTTGACAAAGAAGAATTATTAAACAAAACTATTGATTTTTCAAAACAGGCTTATAGAGTTATAGGTATTGCCTATAAGCAACTGGATGAACTTCCTTCTTTGCCGTCTGCTGAAATAATTGAAAATGACCTAACTTTTTCCGGACTTATTGCAATAGCAAATCTGCCGAGATTTGATGCAATCGCAGAACTTGAAAACTGTAAGAATGCAGGCATAAAAACAATTATGTTGACAGGAGATGTTATTGAAACCGCCGAATCCGCCGCTAAAAAACTAAACTTGCTTGATAAAGATTCTGTCTGCATAACCGGCGAAGATTTAGAGAAAATGTCTGATGAAGAATTTGACCAAAAATATCAAAATATTTTAGTATATTCAAATATTACCGCCGAGCAAAGGGTAAGAATAGTTGAAAAATGGCAATCGGCGGGAAATACTGTCGTAATTACCGGTGACAGTGTCGGTGATGCACTTGCTTTGCAAAAAGCCGATGTCGGTTGCGGAATGGGACTTTCGGGAACCGATTTTGCAAAAAGCGCTTCGGATATGGTTGTAAAGGACGACAGTTATACTTCAATAGTAAACGGCATTAAAGAGATAAAATCCGGTTATTTAAATGTAATAAATTCGTTTAAACAAATGCTTACAACAGGTTTTGCTTTGGCTGTTACAATGATTTTAGGCGTGCTTTTCTTCCACAATGCGGTAATGCCTCCTATGATTGTAATTTTAGCGGGCTTGTTCTTTAATACAATTTCAATTTATATAATTGGATTTGAGCCTGCAAATAAAAAAGTATTAAAACGGCAAGTAAATAAAAATGATGAAATCTTAGGTCACGGTTTTGCGTTAGATGTCGCAGTCGGTGTTATCGGCATTGTTTTAACCTCTATGCTGGCTTATTTCTTTGGCAATAAATTTGATTTTGCTACCGAATATTGTTTTGTAGTTTATGTTTTATCGGTATTGTTTATGTCATATTCAAATCGTACTGAAAAAGGTTTTTATACTGTCGACCCGTTTAAAAATCCGTTTTTGATGTTCTGTATTGCCGGTTGCATTATAGTTTTAATGGGTATGACTATGATACCGTTTGTGGTTGATTTCTTTAATCCGAGAAATTCGGGGATTACACTAAGACCGCTTGAAATTGACCAGATTTTGAAATGTGCTTTGTTGGCACTTGTTGCCCCTGCGATAAACGAACTATATAAACTGTTAAAGAAAAAGTATATTAAAATATAACTAAAAAACTTGCGTTTATTATAACGCAGGTTTTTTCAATACAATGAAGTTTTTTGCAATATGCACAAACAAAATAGTTAGCAAACGCTAACTATTTGAACAAAATGCCAAAATTGTAAAAATAGGTTGACTTTTAACAAAAAATGATATATTATTATATAGGGTTAGCAAACGCTAACTCGATATTTTAGTCGTTTAGTTAGCATTGGCTAATTAATTTTGAAAGAAGGATGAGGAATGATGCCGTTATCACTTGCGAATGTTGGTGAAGAAAACATTATAAAGAAAATAGGCGGTTCACCTGAAGTAAGAAAGCATTTAGAAAATTTAGGCTTTAATGTTGGCGGAACGGTTGCTGTTATCAATACTCTCGGCGGCAATGTTATTGTTAAGGTTAAAGAGTCGAGAATAGCAATTAACAATGAATTGGCACGCAAAATTATGGTTTAATTTTGAATATTTTTTAGGAGGAAATAACTTTATGAACACTTTGAAAAATGCAAAAGTCGGTCAAACCCTAAAGGTTGTAAAACTTCACGGAGAGGGTGCAGTAAAGCGTCGTATTATGGATATGGGCATTACTAAAAATGTTGAAGTTTATATTAGAAAAGTTGCACCTTTAGGCGACCCGATTGAAATTACGGTTCGCGGTTATGAATTATCAATTCGTAAAGCAGATGCCGATATGATTGAAGTAGAATAATTTATAAAAATTTTTTACATTTTGGTTAGCAATCGCTAATCGTAGAAAGGATTTTGTTTATGGATTTAAAAATCGCACTCGCAGGTAACCCGAACTCGGGTAAAACAACTTTGTTTAATTCGCTTACCGGTTCAAATCAATTTGTCGGTAACTGGCCGGGCGTTACTGTTGAGAAAAAGGAAGGCAAATTAAAAAAACACGACGGCGTTGTTATAACTGACCTACCGGGTATTTATTCACTTTCTCCTTACACCTTGGAAGAGGTTGTTGCAAGAAATTATCTTATAGGCGAGCGTCCGAACGCAATTTTGAATATTGTTGACGGAACAAATTTAGAGAGAAACCTCTATTTAACTACACAGTTAACTGAACTTGGTATTCCGGTTGTAATCGCTGTTAATATGATGGATGTTGTTCGCAAAAACGGTGACAAAATTGATGTTGCGGAACTTTCTCGTGAACTTGGTTGTAAAATTGTTGAAATCTCCGCTTTAAAAGGTGATGGCATTATGCAAGCGGCGGAAGAGGCAATTGATGCGGCGAAAAACGGTAAAACAATTCCAAAGCACTCTTTTGCGGGCGTAGTTGAGCACGCTATTGCTCATATTGAAGAAGCGGCTGTACACGATTTGTCGGAAGAGCAACAAAGATGGTACGCAATAAAAATATTTGAGCGCGACGAAAAAGTTTTAAATAGTTTGCAAATTGATGCTAAAACACTCTCGCATATTGAAAAAGATATTAAAGACGCTGAAAAAGAACTTGATGATGATGCCGAAAGCATTATTACAAACGAGCGTTACATATATATTGCCAACATAATTAAGGCTTGTTACAAAAAGAAAAACACAAAAAAACTTACATCTTCCGATAAAATAGACAGAGTTGTTACAAATCGCTTTTTAGGTTTACCGATTTTTGCGCTTATTATGTTCTGCGTTTACTTTATTTCAATGGTCGGTGTAGGCGCTGCCGCTACCGACTGGGCAAATGACGGACTTTTCGGCGATGGTTATCATCTTGTAGGTATCGGTGATTCCGCTTATGAGCAAGCGGTCGAAGAATTCGGCGACAGTGCTCTTATTCTTGGAGCGGTTGAAAACGGCGAAACAACTTATGTAGTCGAAGATGAAGAAACACTTGAAACTTCTGAGCCTATTAAAATTACCGATAAAATGATTGCAGAAGCAAAGAAAGAAGTAGAAAAATACGGCGAAGAAGGTCCGGACCCTGCTGATTACGGTATTTGGGTTGACGGTGTTCCCGTTTTAGTTGAAAAAGGACTTGATGCATTAGGTGCTGCCGATTGGCTTAAAGGTTTAATTCTTGATGGTATCGTAGCAGGTGTCGGTGCGGTTTTAGGCTTTGTTCCGCAAATGCTTGTATTGTTCTTGTTACTCGCATTCTTAGAGGCTTGCGGTTATATGGCAAGAATTGCATTCGTACTCGACAGAATTTTCAGAAAATTCGGTCTTTCGGGTAAATCATTTATTCCTATGCTTATAGGTACAGGTTGCGGTATCCCGGGTATTATGGCTTCGAGAACGATTGAAAACGAGCGTGACCGCAGAATGACAATTATGACAACAACATTTATTCCTTGCGGTGCAAAAGTTCCGTTTATCGCAATGATTGCCGGTGCAATTTTCGCAGGTTCTGCTTGGGTTGCAACATCGGCATACTTTATCGGTATGGCTGCAATTATTATTTCGGGTATTATGCTTAAAAAGACAAAAATGTTCTCGGGCGACCCTGCACCGTTTGTTATGGAATTACCTTCGTATCACTTGCCGACAGTAGGCAATGTGCTTCGCTCAATGTGGGAGCGCGGTTGGTCATTCATCAAAAAAGCAGGTACAATTATCTTGCTTTCAACCATTTTAGTTTGGTTTACAAGTTACTTCGGCTGGGTTGACGGTAATTTTGGGATGCTCGAAGAAGACCAACTCGGTAACTCAATTTTAGCCTACATCGGCGGCGGTATTTCTTGGATATTTGCACCGCTCGGCTGGGGTAATTGGCAAGCGACAGTCGCTTCAATTACAGGTCTTGTTGCAAAAGAAAACATCGTTGGTACAATGGGTGTTCTTTACAGTGGCGGCGAGTCGGTTTACGGCGAACTAGCAGCTGCATTCACAGGCGTTACCGCTTTTTCGTTCTTGGTATTTAACCTTCTTTGTGCACCTTGCTTTGCCGCAATCGGTGCTATCAAACGAGAGATGAACAATGCAAAATGGACTTGGTTTGCAATCGGATATCAATGTGCATTTGCTTATGCAGTAGCC
>CACYEQ010000038.1 GCA_902773485.1 Oscillospiraceae bacterium | reverse complement strand
TTGAAACATCTTCATAATCTTCAGAATCAGTTCCTATATCATAAGGGTCTGAATCTAAAAACAAAAAGCTATTATCGCCTGCTACCTTTGCTACTTCAGGTGAGCAGTATTTATCATACAGCTTTTTAAAATTAGGTCTAACCAAAACTTTGCATTTATATTTTTTGCCCTTATAAGTTGCTGTTATTTTAGTAGTTCCTACTTTTTTAGAAGTGATTTTACCCTTGCTGACTGTTGCAATTTTTTTGTTGGCTGATTTCCATTTAACCTTTTTTGCTTGTTTTTTAGTAAGTCCGTTAAGCTTGATTGTTTTGCTTTTGCCAAGCGTCAATGTAATTGATGTTTTTGAAAGTTTAATTTTTGTTTTTGCACTTGCGGTAATAGTACTAGTTGAAGCAAATACCGAAAATAGCATTACAAAAACTAATAACATCGTTATGTGTTTTTTCATTTTATACACACCCTTTCTTAATTTCATTATATAATAAAAAAACTATTTGTCAATAAAAACTTGATTATTCAACTATAATCACTTCGCATTTTTTATTATGCTTTTTGCAATAATCAATTACAAACTTCGTTCCTTTTTCATTTTTCTATATTGCATTTTAGATTTGCGGCTGTTTACCATGCCGAGCCCGACCGCCGACGGCGGCGCAGTTGAGTATGAAGCTGATTACAGCAGCAACCCGGGACACGACGCAAGCTACTGGAGACAAGCTATAATAGATTACGTTGAACTTGCAAAATATCATCTCGTTCAGTATGTTTATAAATATACTGAAAATTATGAAACGAAAGAATTCTCTGCGGATGCAGTTACGGGTCTTGAAGCTGACAATCCGACGATTATCTGGGCGGAAGATTTGTCTGTTAATTATACTCCTAATGAGGGATATACAAATATAGGTCCCAAATTTACGATATCTCCGCCAATGGTTGACGGCTACGTTGTTAATGAAATAAATGTAAGAGCTGAGGGCGAAAACAACTACAACGTTGAAAGAATGTCCGATGAAAACGAAAAGTATTATCCGACCTACCGTTTCTATGCTAATGGCGCTCAGGATTACAGCTGGACTTTCGATCATAAGAAATACGGAAGCGAAACAGACCCCATTATCGTTGAGATTAACTACTACAAGGGTACCACCTTAACTCTAAACGCTATGAGTGGCACGGTTGACGGAAGGTCTGTATCCCGTTACGGTTATTATTATAAAACTTCATCAGGCAGCAGATACTCCTATGACTTTACGCTTTCAGACCATATGCCTACAAGAGAGGACTTAGAATTCGGCGGCTGGTATGCGGACCCTGCATATTCCGAATTGGTTGCCCCTGCAGGAAGTAGCTATACAATGAACAGTTCACTCAGAAACTATATGTCAGAACAGGATGACGGTAACGTTACTCTCTATGCCGCGTGGTTGAAAGACGGCGAAATCGTACATACTCACTCTATGACGGCTGTATCGGCAAAGGTAGCAACCTGCGACAAAGCAGGCAATAATGCCTACTATTACTGCTCAGGCTGTAACAAGGCGTTCAAAGACAAGGACGGCAATCAGGAAACAACAGTTGCAGCCGAAATAATCCCTGCAACAGGCAATCACACCTCAGACAAGGGAACTGTAACAAAGAAGGCTACGCCGACTGCAACAGGAACGAAAGTGTATAAGTGTACCGTTTGCGGTCAGACAATTAAAACCCAAACGATTGCAAAGACGGCAAAGTACAAAAATCCGCTTACAGCAAAAGCAAAGAATCCTACGGTTAAGTATTCGAAGCTCAAGAAAAAGAATCAGACAATAGCACTGAAAAATGCAATGACCGTTTCGAAGGCACAGGGTACGGTTACTTATAAAAAATCAAACGGTAACAAGAAGATTACAATTAACAAAAAGACAGGTAAAATTACTGTTAAAAAAGGTCTGAAAAAAGGTACATACAAAGTAAAAATAAAAGTTACCGCCACAGGCAACGCCACCTACAAATCAGGCAGCAAGACGGTGACAATAACAATTAAAGTTAAGTAAAAAGCAAAAATAACACTGCAACTGTACTGCAATTTGGTTGCAAGTTCATTGCAATTCAACGAATCTGAGGCTATCTCAGGTAATCTCAAGAAAAAATACGAAATCCCTCAAAGTGCATATTTACAGCACTTTGGGGGATTTTAGCATAATTTAAGGCAGTTAAAAAACTACCTCTAATGGTCGAGGTGACGGGACTTGAACCCACGACCTCTGCGTCCCGAACGCAGCGCTCTACCAAACTGAGCCACACCTCGATAATATTCGATTGTTTTTCAAAGGCTAATATATTATAGCACTATCTTTTAAGTTTTTCAAGGATTTTTTCATCTTTCTGATAAATTTTTAAACATCTCTCGGTTACAACCGCCTGAAATTGCGGAGTATTGCGAGAGATGTTTTTTTGTTTTTACAAGTTTTCTTTTGCTTGTTTTAAAGCAATAGCAAATTGGTCGGGACATGAAGTTCCTCTGCCGTTGCAATTTATACCTTCGAGTCTTTTAATTGCTTCGTCAATTTCCATTCCCTCAACAAGTTTTGAAATTCCCTGCAAGTTGCCGTTGCAACCGCCGAAAAATATAACATTTTTAATTTTGCCTTCTTGAATTTCAAAGTTTATCTGCCTTGAACAGACGCCCTTAGGGGTAGCCGAAAATTCCATATTTTCACCTCGCTTTAATGACAATGACCGTCTTCGCAGTCGGGGACTTTGCCTACAATCGGTTCGGGGTCGATACCCTGCTTTTTGTAGTAATCGGCAATGGCCGCTTTTATCGACTGTTCAGCCAAAACCGAACAATGAATTTTGTGAGTAGGAAGGCCGCCGAGTGCCTCAACAACCGCTTTGTTTGAAAGTTCGAGTGCTTCGGGAATTGTTTTTCCTTTAATCATTTCGGTAGCGATTGAAGAAGTGGCAATTGCACTTCCGCAACCGAATGTTTTAAATTTTACATCGGTAATAACATCATTGTCAACTTTAATATACATTTTCATTATATCGCCGCATTTTGCGTTGCCTACCTCGCCGATACCGTCGGCATTTTCAATTTCTCCTACATTTCTGGGATTTGTGAAATGGTCCATAACCTGTTCTGTATACATAACTATTTTCCTTCCTTTTCTGTTTTTTTTATTTTTTCCCAAAGGGGCGACATATTTCTAAGCCTTTCAACAATAGGCGGTAATTTTTTTAAAATATAATCAATATCTTCTTTTGTTGTAAACTCGTTTATTGAAATTCTTAAAGAACCGTGTGCAATTTCGTGCGGTCTGCCGATTGCGAGCAATACATGAGAGGGGTCAAGCGAGCCCGATGTGCAGGCGGAACCAGAAGAAGCGGAAATTCCGTTCATATCGAGAAGCAACAAAAGGCTTTCGCCCTCAATTCCCTCAAAAGAAACATTTGCATTGCCTGGAAGACGAATATCTTTATCGCCGTTTAAATGCGAACGCTCAATTTTTAACGCTCCTTCAATAAATCTGTTGCGAAGTGCGGTTACATATTCCGTCTTTTTCGCAATATCGGTGCAGGCTATTTCGCAGGCTTTTGCAAAACCGACTATTGAAGGAACATTTTCGGTACCAGCTCTTTTACCTCGCTCTTGCGCACCGCCGTCCATAAAGGTTGCAATTCTGACACCTTTTCTTATATATAAGAAACCTATACCTTTTTGAGCGTGAATTTTGTGACCCGAAGCGCTCATTAAATCAATGTTCAAATCTTTAACATCAATTTCTACATTGCCAAGTGCCTGAACTGCGTCAACATGGAATATAATATTGTGTTTTTTGCAGATTTCACCGAGTTTTTTTATCGGCTGAATTGTGCCGATTTCATTATTTGCAAACATTATTGTAACAAGACCTGTATCTTCTCGAATAGCGTTTTCAAGGTCATCGGGTTTGACAATGCCGTTTTCGTAAACAGGCAGGTAAGTTACTTCAAAGCCCTGTTTTTCGAGGTGTTGCAAAGAGTGTAAAACTGCGTGGTGTTCAAAAACGGTTGAAATAATGTGTTTTTTACCTTTTTTGAGCATTTGCTCGGCGGTGCCTTTAATAGCCCAGTTGTCAGCTTCGCTGCCGCAAGAGGTGAAATAAATCTCACTCGGTTCGGCATTTATACATTTTGCAATAGTTTCTCTCGAACTTTCAACTGCGGTTTTAGCCTCACCGCCAAGATTATAAAGGCTTGACGGATTTCCGTAAATATCAAGAGCCTTTATTATTGCCTGTTTTACAGGCTCGGTAATCTCGGTTGTTGCCGCATTATCGGCATAAACAAATCTTTTGTCCAAAATGAACGCTCCTTTATATTAAAAAATCAATAATTATTTTTTATGCACATATATAATATACCATTTTAGTCTACTTTTCAATACTTATTTTGAAATTTTTTAAAAAATTAACCATTTATCCATATTTGACCGTTGTTTTTGCGGTTTTTTTCTGTAAAATATTAAACAAATGGGTAATAAATGAAAAAAAAGCTACCAATTTTAGAAGTTTTGTGTTATAATAGTTTTAATTATAAGTAAATCCGTTTTGTGAGGTGAAAATTATGCCACAACGGAAAAAAACACAAATCTTTGCAACAGTATTTGTCGCATTTGTTGTTGTTTTTGCTCTGGCGGTGTGCTTTATTATTTATTCCACCCCCGAAGAGGTTGTTTCAGGGACCGCAGGTAACTATTCCATTAATATTTCAAACGGCGGTTATCTTGTTGAAGATGAGGGATTTTTGTTTTTTACCAAGCCACAAGAAAAAGGTATATGGCGTACTGATACTCAAAAGAATAACGGTGCAAAAAGAATTCATAAAAAGGGCGATGGATTTTTACAAAATATTAAGAATACCTATTATTACATTGATAATAATAAACTGATTTCGTGTAATTGGGACGGCGAAAACGAAAAAGTTATTTTAAATTATGTGAAAAAACCGCTTGTAGTCGGCTCGCTGATTTTTTATATTGATGAAAACGAAAATCTTTGTAAATATTCTTCTATTACCGAAAAAATAACGGTTGTTTTAAAAGATAAAAATATAAAAGAATTTTTGGTTTATTACCGCAGAATTTATTATGTCGATGGTACAGGCAATATTTGCAAAGTTGCTTTTGACGGCAACAATAATGAAGTGTTTATTAAAGCAAATGAAAACGCTTCAAAACTTTCTATCGACGGGCAGTATATTTTCTATCTCGACGGCACAAAACTTTACTCTGTAATGCTGTCGGGCAAACAACTTATAAAAGCGAATATTGTAAATGCAAAGGAGTATGCGGTTTTCGGCGAATATCTCGTTTATTCAAATCAAAAAGGCATTTACCATTGCAATATAAACAAACTTATTCAAAAAGAAAAAGGGTATAAAGCAAAGCGAATAGCAAAAGGCGAAGTAAAGGCGATTTCTATTGATGATGAGCATTTTTATTTTTTTGATAAAGATGATAATTTATTTAGAATAAATCACAACGGCAAGCAAAAACAGACCGTTAAATAAAGAAAGGGTGACAGATTTTGGCAAAGGATTTGATTGAGGAAATCAGAAACAGCGAACTGCAAGCCGAAAGTATTATTGAAACCGCCGAGAAAAAAGCGGAAGATTTAATTGAATCGGCAAAAAGAAGCGGTGAAGAGTTTAAAAAAAGCGAAAAAGAAAATGCGGAAAAAACTGCAAATACTCAAATCGCAACTGCCGATAACAACGCTTATAAGGTAAAAACAAAGGCTTTTGTTGAAAATTCCGCTCTTGCTGAGCAGTTGAAAAGCACCGCCGAAAAGAATTTAGACAAAGCGGTTGATATGATAATTAAAGAAATTATTCCCGAATAATTATTTAAAATATTTGATAAAATTTTTCACAAAGGGGTGAGATTTTGGCTGTTTTAAAAATGAAAAATATTCGCATTGCGGTTGCAAACAAAGATTTGAAAAAATGCGTTTCTTTTTTGCAAAAAGCGGGAGTTGTTGAAATTAAGCAAACCGAGCAGTTAGAAGGTTTCGGCAAAAAAGATTACCTTTCTCAAAGGTTAACTTTCGAGCGAATGGTATCAACTGCTGAAAATGCGCTTGAAATTCTTAATAAAAAAGCACCTGAAAAAAAGGGAATGTTGAGTTTTTTAAACGGAAGAAAAGAAATTGATGAGGTTTCTTATCAAAAAATGGTAAGCAAATCAACCTCAACAATCATGTATTGCTATGATATTGTTTCGCTTGAAAAGCAATATTCAGATGAATGTGCGGAAATAGGACGCATCACAATTGAAATTGATGAACTTGACGGTTGGCGTTCGCTTGATATGCCGACAGGTTTTAAAGGTACAAAACACACCGCTTGCTTTATCGGAAGTTTTGCTGAAAGTTTAACGGCAGGCGAAATTGCTTCACTTTTGCAGGAAAAAGGTTATGAGGGTACCGCCGAAATTGAGGTGGTTTCATCTTCAAAGATTCAAACAAACGTGTTTATTTCTTGTTTAAAAAGTGATGCTGAGCAACTTGAAAGTGTTTTGCGAAAATGCGGTTATAATTATGTTTCTTCGCCGAGTGCCACTTTGGTACCTGTTGAGCGAATTAAAGAACTCGAACTTCGCAAAAACGGGCTTGAAGCAGATTCAAAGCAGATTTTACTGCTTATTGAAAAATTTAGCACTTTTAGAGAAGAGATTGAATTTTTTGTTGATTATTACAGTTCACGTGCAAAGCGTTACGAACTATACGGCGACTTAAAACAAAGCGAAAATACAGCGATTATTGATGGGTATATTCCCGAAAAATTTGCTGAGAAGATACAGGAAAATCTTGAAGAAAAATTTGCGGCGGCGGTTGAAATTACCGACCCGGAGGAGGACGAGGAAGTACCTGTTGCACTTTCAAACAACTCGCTTACCCGCCCTTGCGAGAGTTTGGTTTCAATGTATTCAATGCCTTCAAAAAATGATGTTGACCCAACCTCGCCTATGGCTTTCTTCTTCTACATTTTCTTCGGAATGATGCTTTCCGATGCAGGCTACGGACTGCTTATAGTTTTAGGCTGTACAATAGGACTGCTTAAATTCAATTTGGAAGATAATTGGAAAAACAATCTAAAAATGTTCCTTTTCTGCGGAATTTCAACCTGTTTTTGGGGCATTTTATTCGGCGGATTTTTCGGAGATTTAATTCCGCAAATCGCTTCAACTTATTTTGGCAAAACAATTGCTATGCCTAAACTTCTTGACCCGATTTCCGATGCGCTTCCGCTTCTTATTTTGGGCATTGCAATGGGCGTTGTTCATATTTACTACGGTATGGCACTGAACTTTTACAACCTTTGCCGAAGAGGTAAAGTGTTAGACGCAATTTTTGATGTCGGTCTTTGGTTTGTAACGCTTACAGGTGCGGTAGTAGCAATAGTCGGTGCTATGGGCGGTTATTCAAATATAACCCCTTACGGTTTGTACATTTTGGCGGCAGGTGCTGTGGGGCTTGTACTTACACAAGGCAGAAACAATAAGGGAGCGGGCAAGGTTATAGGCGGTATTGCAAGCCTTTACGATATTACCTCTTACGCTTCCGATATGCTTTCTTATTCAAGGCTTATGGCATTAGGTCTTGCAACCGGCGTTTTTGCACAGGTTATTAACCAGTTGGGTATTGGAACAGGAGTTGTCGGAGTTATAAAATTTGTAATAATTTTTGTAATAGGCAACGCAATCTCTTTTGCAATGAACGCTTTGGGCGCTTATGTTCATACAATTCGTTTGCAGTACGTTGAATTTTTTGGAAAATTTTATGAGGGCGGCGGAAAAGAGTTTAAGCCATTTAACCTCAAAACAAAATTTTTCAGATTAAAAAAATAACAGTCACAAATCCGCATTAAAATGCGGTAAAAATATAAAAACAATTTCGAAAGGAAAACTAATTATGGGTGAATTATTTAGTAATGGTACATTTTGGGCAGGTTTGGGAGCCGCTTTTGCAACACTTTTCGCTTGCACAGGCTCTGCAAAAGGCGTAGGTTTGGCTTCTGAGGCAGCCGCAGGCGTTGTAGCAGAGGACCCTTCAAAATTCGGTAAAATGATTGTATTACAACTTCTTCCGGGTACACAAGGGCTTTATGGCTTCGTTGTTACATTTATGATTATGCTTAACACAGGTATATTAGGCGGAACCACACCTGATTTGAATCACGGTCTTGTATATTTTGCAGCATCTTTACCAATCGCATTTGGCGGTCTTTTCTCTGCAATTGCACAGGGCAGAGCGGCAGCCGCAGGTATTTCAATTGTTGCAAAAAGACCCGAAGAGTCTTCAAAAGCGATTGTTTCTACTACTTTGGTTGAGTTCTATGCACTTATCGCATTTATCGTTTCATTCTTAACTGTAATGAGCATTCCAAGTCTTAATATATAAAAGAAAGGCAAGTTTTTATGGCCGGTATAGAAAAAATTAAACAAGAAATTATTTCTTCCGCTAACTCAAAAGCGAATGCTATTTTACAAGATGCCGAAAAAAAGGCGAGTGAGATAACAACGAGTGCAAAAATAACAAGCACTGAGGAAACAAAACTTATTTTGCAAAAAGCGGAAGATAAGGTTAACAGCATAAAAGCGACCGCCGAAAGTGCAGTGGCACTTGATAAGAAGAATAAAATTCTTGCTGCAAAAATTTCACTTATAAATGAAGCGTATTCGCAAGCGGAAAACAAACTATGTTCTCTCAGTACAAAAGAGTATTTTGAGGTTATAAAAAAACTTATTGTTGCCAATACGGTAAAAGGCACGGGCGAGGTTGTTTTTTCCGAGAAAGATAAAAATAATATACCGAGCGGATTTTTTGAAGAAGTGGGAAAACTTTTGGGCAAAGGAAAGAAAGTAAAACTTTCTGACAGTGTTGATAATTCAATTAAAGGCGGTATGATTATTAAATACGAGGAAATCGAGATTAACTGTGAATTCGGTGCAATTATTTCTGCTGAAAAAGAGCGATTGATTGACAAAGTAAACAGTTGTTTATTCGGTTGAGAAAGGTGCGAACCCCTTGAAAGATATAGATTATGCAACGGCGGTTGCGAGAGTAAGAGTAAATGAAAACTCTTTGCTTAATTCATCTGATATTGACAGATTAGTTGCCGCGAAATCGGAAGATGAAGCGATTGCCGTTTTACAGGAAAAAGGATTTTTATCGGCAGGCGAGAATATTGAAAATGCGCTTTCGAGCGTTGTTTTAAAATCGTTTTCTTTAATAAAAGAAATCGCACCCGATAAAAGCGAATTTGACTTTTTACTTATCAAAAATGATTTTCACAATTTAAAAACAGTTTTAAAAGGCGTTATAACCGATACTGATTATAAAGATTATCTGATAAGTCCCAGCGTTATTGATTTTGGAATAATTGAAACTGCCGTTAAAGAGCAAAAGTTTTCTATTTTACCTAAATATATGAGCGATGTTGCACTTAATGCTTACAATTTTTTTGTAACTACATCTGACGGGCAGTTATCCGATATTTGTATTGATAAAGGGTCGCTAGAAGCGGTTTTAACCCTCTCGCAGGATAATAAAAACGGATTTATCAGAGATTTAGGCGAACTGATTGTCGCAAGCATTGATATGCGAATTGCTGTAAGAGCGGCTAAAATTAAGCAGTCTGACAATATATTAAAACAGGCTTTGTGTGACTTAAAATCGCTTTCGGCAGAGAAACTTATTTTCGCCGCAGGCGAGGGAGTCGAAGCAGTAGCGGATTATATTGCAAATACAAAATACTCCGCAGCGGCATTAGAACTTTCAAAATCGGTTGGCGATTTTGAAAAATGGTGTGATAATGCACTTGTTGATTTTGTATCGTCTTCACGTTATTCAAGTTTCGGCCCGGGACCGCTCGCCGCTTATATAGTCAGAACGGAGGCTTTGCAAAAAACGGTAAGAATTATTATTTCGGGCAAGCGAACAGGTCTTGCCGAAAACGAAATAAAACAAAGAATAAGAGCAGTTTATTAAGAAAGGGTGAGATAAAATGAAAAAAATCGCAGTTATCGGAAATGCCGACAGCGTTAAAGGTTTTCGTGCGGTAGGTCTTGATGTTTTTGAAGTTAACGATAAAGAAAACGCCGAAAAACTCATTAAAACGCTGGCAGATAATGATTTTTCAATTATTTATATCACCGAAAGGCTGTTTTCGCTTTGTGCTCACGAAATTCAGAAATTTGATGAAAGAAAAGAAGTTGCCGTTATTCCGATACCGGGTACATTCGGTAATAACGGAATCGGTATGAGCAATGTTTCACGCTCAGTGGAAAAAGCGGTAGGTTCTGATATTTTATCAAATGATTAAAAGGAGAAAGTAACTTATGTTCAGTAAAGGAACTATAAAAAAAGTCGCAGGTCCTCTTGTAATTGCCGAGGGTATGCGTGACGCTAATATGTATGATGTTGTGCGTGTTTCAAAGCAAAGACTTATCGGTGAAATAATCGAAATTCACGGCGACCAGGCGTCAATTCAGGTTTATGAGGAAACTTCGGGGTTGGGACCGGGCGAAGAAGTTGAGTCAACGGGCGCTCCGCTTTCGGTGGAACTAGGCCCGGGTCTTATCGGCTCAATTTTCGACGGTATTCAAAGACCGCTTGAAGGTATTATGAAAAAAGCGGGCTCAAACCTTAAAAGAGGAGTTGAGGTACCTGCTCTCGATAGAGGTAAAAAATGGCAGTTTAGCGCCACAGTTAAAGTCGGCGATAAAGTATCAGCAGGCGATGAACTCGGAAAGGTTGAAGAAACCTCTGTTGTTACACAGAAAATTATGGTGCCAAACGGCGTTAGTGGCGAAATTATAGAGATTAATTCAGGCGAATTTTCGGTTGAAGAAACTGTTGCTGTAATTAAAACCGCCAAAGGCGAAGAAAAAATTACTCTTATGCAAAAATGGCCTGTTCGTATCGGCAGACCTTATAAAGAAAAATTATCACCTGACATTCCGCTTGTAACAGGTCAGCGTGTTATTGATACTATGTTCCCTATTGCAAAGGGCGGTGTTGCGGCTGTTCCCGGACCTTTTGGTTCGGGTAAAACCGTTGTTCAGCACCAACTTGCAAAATGGGCTGCGGCTGATATTATCGTTTATATCGGTTGCGGCGAACGCGGTAACGAAATGACCGATGTTCTTAACGAATTCCCTGAACTTAAAGACCCGAAAACAGGCTCTTCGCTTATGGAGCGTACCGTTCTTATTGCAAATACTTCGGATATGCCTGTTGCGGCTCGTGAAGCCTCGATTTATACAGGTATCACAATTGCGGAATATTTTAGAGATATGGGATACACAGTTGCACTTATGGCTGATTCAACTTCACGCTGGGCAGAGGCACTTAGAGAAATGTCAGGTCGTCTTGAAGAAATGCCGGGTGAAGAGGGTTACCCTGCATATTTAGGCTCTCGTTTGGCACAGTTTTATGAGCGCGCCGGACGTGTTATTGTAAACGGCAGCGGCAAAACTGAGGGCGCTTTGTCGGTAATCGGTGCAGTATCTCCTCCGGGCGGTGATATTTCTGAGCCTGTTTCACAGGCTACGCTCAGAATTGTAAAAGTATTCTGGGGACTCGATTCTTCACTTGCTTATAAGCGTCACTTCCCAGCAATAAATTGGCTTACTTCATATTCGCTTTATACCGATATGCTTTCAGGTTGGTTCTCGAAAAATGCGGCTGACGATTGGATGGAGTACCGCCAAAAATTGATGAATATGTTGCAGGAAGAATCTGAACTTGAAGAAATTGTAAAACTTGTCGGTATGGATGCACTTTCGGCACCCGACCGTTTAAAACTTGAAACCGCTCGCTCAATCCGTGAGGACTTTTTGCATCAAAATGCGTTCCACGAGGTTGACACCTATACTTCGCTTAACAAGCAGTATCTTATGATGAAACTTATTATGAGTTACTACGATAAAGCGTCAGAAGGCCTTGAAAAAGGTGCGAGCGTTGAGAAATTGGTCGGACTGCCCGTTCGTGAGCAAATAGGGCGATTTAAGTATTACACCGAAGATGAGGTAAACGCCGAAGCCCAAAGAATTGATAAACAAATTTCCGCCGAGGTTGATGAAGCGGTTAAAACTACTGAGGATTAAGGAGGGAGAACAATGCCAAGAGAATACAGAACTATACAAGAGGTTGCAGGACCTTTGATGCTTGTAAAAGATGTTGAAAATGTAAAGTACGATGAACTCGGCGAAATTGAACTCCCTAACGGCGAAATCCGCCGTTGCAAAGTTCTCGAAATCAACGGTTCGAATGCACTTGTGCAACTTTTTGAAAACTCCGCAGGTATCAATCTTGCCGAATCAAAGGTAAGATTTATTGGTAGATCAATGGAACTTGCCGTTTCTGACGATATGTTATCACGAGTTTTTGACGGACTCGGCAGACCAAAAGACGGCGGTCCTGAAATTATTCCCGAAAAAAGACTTGATGTAAACGGTACTCCTATGAATCCGGCCGCAAGGAATTACCCGTCTGAGTTTATTCAGACAGGCGTTTCCGCGATAGACGGTCTTAATACTTTGGTAAGAGGGCAAAAACTGCCGATTTTCTCGGCTTCGGGTTTGCCTCACGCAAACCTTGCGGCCCAAATCGCCCGTCAGGCAACTGTTTTGGGTAAAGATGAGCAGTTCGCCGTTGTTTTCGCCGCAATGGGTATCACTTTTGAGGAGTCGAATTACTTTATCGAAAGTTTTAAAGAAACAGGCGCAATCGACAGAACGGTTATGTTTGTAAATCTTGCTAATGACCCTGCTGTTGAGCGTATTGCAACGCCGAAAATGGCACTTACCGCCGCGGAGTATCTTGCATTTGAGAAAAATATGCATGTGCTTGTTATTATGACCGATATTACCAACTATGCAGATGCGCTTCGTGAGGTTTCAGCAGCGCGTAAAGAGGTTCCGGGTCGTCGCGGTTACCCCGGTTATATGTACACCGATTTGGCTACGCTTTATGAGCGTGCAGGCAGAAAGAAAGGCTCAGACGGCTCAATTACACTTATTCCTATTTTAACAATGCCTGAGGACGATAAAACTCACCCTATTCCCGACCTTACAGGCTACATTACCGAGGGACAGGTAATTTTGTCGCGTGAACTTTACAGAAAAGGTCTTATGCCTCCAATCGATGTTTTGCCGTCACTTTCGCGTTTAAAAGATAAAGGTATAGGTGAGGGTAAAACAAGGGCTGACCACGCAAACACAATGAACCAACTTTTTGCAGCGTATGCGAGAGGTAAAGAAGCAAAAGAGTTAATGGTAATTTTGGGTGAGGCCGCTTTGACCGATATTGATAAATTGTATGCTCGCTTTGCAGATGAATTTGAGAATAAATATGTTTCGCAAGGCTATGAAACCAACCGAACAATCGAAGAAACGCTTGAAATCGGATGGGAATTGCTTCGTATTTTGCCGAGAAGCGAGTTAAAGCGTATTTCCGATGAATACCTTGATAAATATTATGAAAAATAATTCTAAGGAGAGTGGGCTTTAATGGCGGTTATGAATGTGAACCCGACCAGAATGGAATTATCACGCTTAAAAAAGCGTCTTGTAACTGCTACAAGAGGCCATAAACTGTTAAAAGATAAGCGTGACGAACTTATGCGTCAGTTTTTGAATATCGTTAGAGAGAACAAGGAATTGCGCAGAGAAGTTGAGCAGAAAATCAGGGAAGCAAACTCGCATTTTGTTGTTGCAGGCTCGGTTATGCAACACGAGGTTGTCGGCACTGCGCTTTTAGCACCTAAACAGGAAGTTTCGCTTAATGTTGAATATAAAAATGTTATGAGCGTTGAGGTTCCACAGTATATTACAAAAACAAAAACTTCCGATGCTGCCGATATTTATTCTTACGGTCTTGCTTATACTTACAGTGATCTTGACGATGCAGTTTATCTACTTGCCGATTTGTTGCCTGATTTGCTTCATTTGGCTGAATGCGAAAAATCGGCACAGTTAATGGCTTCGGAAATTGAAAAAACCCGAAGAAGAGTAAATGCGCTCGAACATGTTATGATTCCGCAGTTGCAGGAAACTATCAAGATGATAACAATGAAACTTGACGAGTCGGAGCGAAGTTCTCAGACCCGACTTATGAAAGTTAAAGATATGATGGTTGAAAAGCAGATTATGGAAAACCGTGCGAAAGACGGACGCATTGATGCTTAAAATAATTATTTGAACACATAAAAACAAAGCCTCAGGGGTGAAACCCTGAGGCTCTGTTTTATTTTTTATTTTTCCAGTGTTTTAAACATCATAACAAGCGGGATTATCAATACTGCACAAGCAAAAAATAAACTGTAAGTTAAATAAATTTTAGTAATTACAGTGCCTAAGAATGCACCGATAATAAAGAATAAAATTATTCCGTAATTGTTAAAGCATTTTAAAATCAGCGATTTGTTTTTCTGCGTTATTCCAAGGTACAGCGCCTCTGTTCCGCTTCGCAGATTTCCCGTACACATTGTAGTTGCGACGGCGTGACCGTTGATTTTTCTGAATGACTCAACCTGTAACGAGCAAACAAAAGAAATTACGGTATTTACAATTGTATTGTGCTGATTTTGCGGAATAAAAGTTACGCAAAAAAGCATAATTATTTCGAAAATTACAATAAGTTGACGCCAATGAATTTTTGTGCTTAATTTGAGTTTTGATTTTACAATTTCAGAAATTAAAATGCCAATAGTAAATGCTAAAATAGGCACCAAATAAAGAAACACTTTTGAATAGGTGCCTTTGGCAAGGTAAGTGCCGAGCAAAACAATATTGCCTGTTTGTGCGTTGGCAAAAACTCCACCTCTGACAAGATATGTGTAGGCATCTAAAAAGCCACCTGCGAGTGCTAACATAATGCCTACAAGAAAATGTTCCGACATTTGTCCTTTGTTTTTCATAAAAATCCTCTGTTTTCAAAAAGGGACGGTATAATACCGTCCCAAAAGTTTTATCTTTCTTCTCTGAAATACGAAAGTCCTAATGAAGCAGGCGGTTGATTTTCACGCTTTTTACGCATACTCGTAAATACAAGAACGATAATTGTTACAACATAAGGGAGCATTTGGAAAATTTCCTGAGTGCTTACGCCGAGCCCCGGTATATAGTTGTGAACAATAAGGAGTCCGCCGAATAAAATTGAACCTAAAATACTTAAATTCGGCTTCCAAATTGAGAAAATAACAAGTGCAACAGCAAGCCAGCCTCTGTCGCCGAAACCGTCGTTTGACCAAACTCCGCAAGCGTAATCCATTACATAGTAAAGACCGCCTAGTCCGGCTATAACACTGCCTACACAGGTTGAAACATATTTATAGCGGTTTACATTAATACCTGCTGCGTCAGCGGTTGCAGGACTTTCGCCGACCGAGCGAAGATTAAGACCTTTTTTTGTCCTTTTAAGAAAATACGACGCTATAACAGCAACTATTATTGCAACATAAGCCAAGAAACTGTAAGATAAAAATACTTTTCCAAACCAACCTAAATCATCGGCAAAAGGAAGCGAGGCTTTGAAATAATTACTGGTTTTAGTAAGATTTATCGAAGGCAGGTCGCTGCCTGTGATTTTTATTAATGAACCGCCGAAAAAATTTCCTATTCCCACGCCGAAAGTTGTGAGGGCAAGACCTGTTACATTCTGATTTGCACGAAGAGTTACGGTCAAGAAACAATAAATTAATCCCATTAAAGCCGAGCCTAAAATCGAGCAAATAAGCGGAATAAAAATCGCCAAAAATGGGTTTAAGTTTCCGCCTGCGCTTCGCTCGTAAAGAAATGCACCTATAACACCCGAAATACCGCCGACATACATAATACCCGGTATACCGAGATTTAAGTTGCCCGATTTCTCGGTTAAAATTTCACCTGTTGAGCCGAAGAGAAGCGGAATACCCTGCATAACTGCTCTTTGAATAAATGCAACTATCATTATTCGCTTACCTCCTTGACTGACTCTCTTTTCTTTATTTGATAATTAATAAAGAATTCGCTGCCGATTATAAAGAAAATAATTATTCCTGTAATAATTTCTGAGAACGAATCGTTTAAAGAAAATTTAGTTGAAATTTCAATTGCACCCTTTTGCAAAAATACAATTAAAAATGAAGTCAAAATCATATAAATCGGATTAAATTTCGCAAGCCACGATACCATAATTGCAGTAAAACCTCTTCCGCCTGCGGTATCTCTTGTTATTGTATGGTCAGTTCCGCCGACTAAAAGAAGTCCTGCGATACCGCAAACCGCACCCGAAACAATCATTGTTCTGATAATTACTTTTTTAACATTTATACCTATGTATTTAGCTGTATTCTCGCTCTCGCCGACTACCGAAATTTCATAGCCGTGTTTACTGTATTTTAAATAAATAAACATAATAAGCGTAATAATCAAAACTATTATAATATTAAGCAAATAAGGCTTATCGCCGATTACGGGAAGCCAGCCGGCTTCTGTATCACTGTTGATAATGCCTATCTGACCCGAACCTTTCGGCACCGACCACTCATAGGAGAAATAAGAAACCAACTGAATTGCAATGTAGTTCATCATAAGAGTAAAAAGCGTTTCATTTGTATTCCAAAACGCTTTGAAAACTGCGGGAATTATGCCCCAAACAGCACCTGCAACAATACTTGCAACAATCATAATAACTATGAGTAAAGCGGATGGAACTTTATCGCCTATCAAAATCATACAAGCGGTTGTTGCAAGACCGCCGATAAGCACCTGACCCTCTGCACCTATGTTCCAAAATCGCATTTTAAATGCGGGAGTTACGGCAAGCGATATACATAGTAAAATCGCAATATCCTGCGAGAGGCTCCAAATACGGCGGGAGGTACCTACTGCACCCTCAATCATAGTACCGTAAACATTAAGAGGATTCTCGCCTGTCAATAAAACGGTAACAATAGCACTTACAAGCAAAGCAACAACTACCGAAGCAATACGAATTATCCACGCTTTATACCAAATAATTGCAGGTCGTTTTGCAATGTGAAAAAGCGGTTCTTTTGCATTTTCTTTTGCCATATTATTCTTCGCCTCCTTGATTTTCAAGTGAATCGGTTTTAGTCATAAGCAAACCGATTTCCTCTTTCGTTGTATTTCTTGCGTCAACAATTCCGGTAATTCTACCCGAATTTATAACCATAATTCTGTCGCAAAGTTCTACAAGAACATCTAAATCTTCGCCGACGAATATTACTGCAACGCCGTTTTCTTTTTGCTTGTTTAAAAGATTATATATCATATAAGAAGAGTTAATATCAAGTCCTCTTACAGGGTAAGCCGCCATTAAAACCGACGGTGAAGAAGCGATTTCTCTGCCTACTAAAATTTTTTGAACATTACCGCCCGAAAGTCTGCGAACAGGGGTTTTTGCATTTGGTGTTACAACTTCCAAATCCTCAATAATTTTCTCGGCAAGACCTTTCGGCTTCTTGCGGTTTAAGAAAAGCGATTTTCCTTTGCGGTAAGAACGAAGCATCATATTATCAATAATATCCATATTGCCGACCAAACCCATACCGAGTCTGTCTTCGGGTACGAAAGATAAACGCACGCCCAAATCTCTTATTTGAATAGGAGTTTTATCACGTAGATTATCAACCTCACCTGTTTTAGGATTGTTATATAAAATCTCGCCTTCTTTGAGTTTTTGAAGCCCTGCAATTGATTCAAGCAGTTCGCGCTGACCCGAACCTGCTATACCCGCAATGCCCAAAATTTCACCGCTTTTTGCGGTAAACGAAACATTATCAAGTAATTTAACACCCTCGAAATTAACACAATTAATATTTTTAACTTCCAATCTGTCGGTTGGATTTTTAGGCTCGCCTCTTTCAATATCAAGGCTTATTTTTTTACCTACCATCATTTCGGTTAGTTCTTTTTCGTTTGTGTTTTTAGTTTCAACCGTGCCGATATACTCACCCTTGCGAAGCACTGCAACTTTGTCGGAAAGTGCCAAAACTTCGTGAAGTTTATGAGTAATAATTATTATTGATTTTCCGTTGTCACGCATTTTGCGTAAAACCTTGAAAAGTTTTTTGGTTTCCTGCGGAGTAAGCACCGCAGTGGGTTCATCAAGAATTAAAATATCTGCTCCTCGGTACAAAACTTTTACTATTTCAACAGTTTGCTTTTCAGAAACAGACATATCATAAATCTTTTTGTTCGGGTTAATATCAAATCCGTATTGTTCGCTTATTTGTCTAACCTTTTCAGCGGATTTGTTAATATCGAATTTTTGCTCTTCTTCAAGACCTAAAACAATATTTTCCGCGGCTGAGAATACATCAACAAGTTTAAAATGCTGATGAATCATACCGATTCTGTAATTGAATGCGTCTTTCGGCGAACGAATTACAACTTCTTTGCCGTCAATAAAAATCTGACCGTGATCGGGAAAATAAATCCCCGAAATCATATTCATTAAAGTGGTTTTTCCGCTTCCGTTTTCACCTAATATAGATAAAATTTCACCGCGGTTGACTTTCAGGCAAACATCTTTATTTGCAACAATACTGCCGAAAGTTTTGGTTATATTTTTAAGTTCAATAGCGGCCTTAGTTTCCAAATTTTTTACCTCCCGAATGTTAATAATCATTATAGGTAGGCGTGTTTCGAAACAAAAATACGCTTGCCTATAACGGTTATTTTTACAAACTAAACGATTTAGGCGGGGCAAAAAACTTGTCCCGCCTGAAAATATTTTCGTTTAATTAGAATTTTTCATTAAGCAATTTAATGCCGTCGATTCTTAAATCGAAGTAAGGTGCTGAACGATATTCTGATTCATGGAAGTAACCGTCTTTAATTACTTCTGTATCTTTTTCGTATTTAGCATCTGTATCTACATCTGCTTTATAAGATTCGAGTTTTTTGCCGTCAACTGTGAAGTTTGCAGTATCAAATACATGAATTTTACCTGCTTCGAGGTCTGCTTTAACTTCATCAATTTTAGCCTGTGTATCTTTAGCAGCTGCTTTTTCGTTAACATCTGTCAATACAACTGAACCTGTTGCAATTGTACCTGTCCAGTCGGTATCAATATCTTTATCGTCTTTTACACAGTTAATGATATATTTGTAATATGGTGCCCAATCAATTCTTGAAGAAACAATGAATGTGTTAGGACAAGCGTCTACTGTGCTGCCGTTGTAAGAAACATCAGGAACACCTGCGTTTTCGCAAGCGGTAGGTGCGCCCATCGAGTCAGCGTGCTGGCTGATAAGAACGCATTTATCATTAATAAGTTTCTGAGCGGCTTCTTTTTCTTTTGCTTCATCATACCAACTACCTGTGAACTGAACTTCCATAGTTGCAGTATCAACAATGCTCTTAGCACCGAGATAGAAAGAAGTGTAACCTGAAATAACTTCAGCGTAAGTGAAAGCACCTACATAACCAATTTTAGCAGCGTCTTTTGTGATTTTGCCTGCGTCAATCATTTCTTGAATTTTAAGGCCTGCTGCAACACCTGCTAAATATCTGCCTTCATAAATTGAAGCGAATGCGTTGTGGTAATTTGCAACACCTTCGGTGTGTGCTTTTGTACCTGTTGCGTGACAGAACTGAACATTTTTGTACTCTTTTGCTGCTTTAATAATAAAGTCTTCATGACCGAAAGAGTCAGCAAAAACGATTGAGCAACCGCTGTCAGCCAAGTCAGCAGCAGCGTCATAACATTCGTTGCTTTCAGGAATGTTAGTTTTGATTACTGCTTCAACGCCGAGTTCTTTGCAAGCCTCATTAGCAGCAGTGATGAAGTTTTTATCATAAGTTGAGTTTTCATCATGTAAGCAAATAAAGCCTACTTTCATCTTTTTGTCAGATGAATCTTTTTTTGAGTCTTTGTTATCACCGCAAGAAGCGAGGCAGAAAGTTGCCATAACTACGGCGAGCACGAGTGCAAGAATCTTTTTCATTGGGGTTGTCCTCCTGTAAATGAATAAAATGAAATTTTTAGGAATAACACCTAACTATATATAATTATAAAAAATTAAGCGAAATATGTCAATTGTTTATTTTTAAAATAATTTAGAATTTTTATCTAATATTTTGTTAATTTTTAACAAGTAAAAAAGGAGTGTGTTGCACTCCTTTTTAATATGATTCTAAAATTTTCATTATTTAACTCTTTTGCTTTTTGCTTTGCTCCATTTTGAATACAGTTTCGTTCCGTTGAAAGAGCGATACGCTCTTATTCTGACATAATATTTTTTACTGTTTTTCAGTTTTTTAACAGTTTTTGATGTTTTTGAAAAACCTTTTACGGTTACGGTTTTCTTATTCTTTTTAAACGATGAAGAGGTGCTGTATTGAATCTGATAACCGCTTGTATTCTTTTTCTGCTTTTTCCAATTAATCTTTAATAATTTTTTGCCTGATTTTAAAGATTTTAAAGAAGGCATTTTTGGTTTTGCCGCAGAACTTTTAACCGATAATGTAGGTGTGTTATATGCAACTGCGTAAAAACCTCCGTAAAACGGTTGTGCTGAGATTTGACTTTGCATATTCCAATAACCTGTTTGGAATGACGGCGAAAATGACGAACCGGAAGCCAGCCAATTGTTAAAATTGTAATACTGGTATGATGAATTAAATGCACCGATTGCAAATTTGTAACCGTAAGTGGTAGTTCCTGAAATGAAGTTTGCTTTTGAAATTTTTATATTTCCGTTTCCTAAATTACCGAGTGCAAACATATATCCCGTTTGAAAAGTTCCGCCGTTGATTTTTAAAATTCCGCCGGAACAATCGGCACCGATAGTTGCACCGTAAAAATATCCGCCGTTTACAACACAGGTTCCACCTCCCACATGAAGTCCCACAGGGTTATTTGTGCCGTCGCTTACTCCTATATAGTTACCGCTGTTTATAAGAAGTTTTCCGCTTGTCATATCTATTGCGCCGGCACCGTAAGAACGAACGCTCGGTTTTGAATTTGAAACTTTTGAATCTTTAAACACAACATTTGCACCTGAAATCGTAAACACACCCAACGCATGATTAGCATTTTGCACAGTATGACCGTTAAAATCAATAACAAACTTTCCTTTTGTAAGCCGACAATTAGCATATTCTCCGTCGCCGAGAGTGAAATCGTTACCTATTTTATAAGTGTTGCCCGGACCGTATCCTTTATTTTTCCAGTTAATATTCTTCAACTGTTCGGGTGTTTTGATTGTATAAGTTTTTGCTTGTGCATTAGTATCGCCAATAAGCAATACAATAAGTACCGAAAAAATGCTTAAAGTAAAAATTAAAAATACCTTTTGTTTTTGGTTTAAACTTTGTTTAATCATAGTCTTTACTCCTCTGATTTTGATTATATACGAAGTGCATTTCTAATATCAGTTTAACATATAAATTGAAATTGTCAAGAAAAAGCATCCTTAAAAACAAATAAAAAATTCCTTTTTGTCAATACTAATTTTGAGAAACGGAGGAATTTTTTTGGGTTATAACAGTAAAGTGGAAATTTGCGGAGTAAACACCGCAAATTTACCTGTTTTGAAAGAGGAAAAGAAGAAAGAACTGTTAAAAGCCGTAAGAGCGGGAGATAAAAAAGCAAGGGAAGAATTAATAAACGGTAATTTAAAATTGATTTTATCGGTGATAAGGCGTTTTTCGGGAAGAAGCGAAAACCCGGACGACCTGTTTCAAGTTGGTTGTATCGGGCTTATTAAAGCGATTGATAATTTTGATATAACGCTCGATGTGAGGTTTTCTACCTATGCGGTGCCTATGATAATAGGCGAAATTCGCCGATACTTGCGTGACAATAACTCTGTAAGAGTCAGTCGTTCGCTTAAAGATATTGCATATAAAGCAATGCAGGTAAAAGAGGAATTGACAAATAAATACAACAAAGAGCCGAGAATTGAAGAAATTGCCGAAAAACTGGGGCTGAAAAAAGAGGAAGTTGTAATGGCGCTCGAAGCGATTGTTGACCCTGTAAGCCTTTATGAGCCTGTTTACTCCGACGGGGGAGATACAATTTATGTTCTCGACCAGGTAGGCGATAAAAATGATGATAAAAACTGGATTGACGAAATTTTATTTAAACAGTCTTTGAAAACACTGCCGAAAAGAGAGCGTGAGATAATTAACCTGCGTTTTTTTAAAGGAAAAACGCAAATGGAAGTCGCCGAAGAAATCGGCATTTCGCAAGCACAGGTTTCCCGTCTTGAAAAAGGCGCACTTGAACAAATAAAAAGCCACTCATTTTAGCACGGTCGAATGCTTTGTGCGGAGAACCTCCGCCGGTAACTCTTCGGGTCGAGTGACTCGACACGCTTCTCTTCGGGCGGTTGCGACCGCAACGCAACTCTTCGGGCACAGTGCCTGTGCAGGCATTCTCTTTGGCGAGAAGATTTCATAAGACTTGAAAATAATAGTGCCTCAGAGTTAAAGCAAAACTTTAACTCTGAGGTACTACAAACTATTAATTATATGGGGACTTATACCCGAAGAGCAGAGCGTTCGAGTATCTAACCTGAGGAACTGTTATTTTGAATTTTTATTAGGACTTCTCGCCGAAGATGAGCGTGCATAGGTACTATGCTTTAACTGCTTCAAATGCGGCATCGAGAGCGGCAATCAAATCATCTGCTTTTTCAATACCGATTGAAAGACGAATTGTGTTTGGCTTAATGCCTTGGTCGAGCAAATCAGCCTCTTCCAACTGAGAGTGAGTTGTACTTGCAGGGTGAATTACCAAAGATTTTACATCGGCAACATTTGCAAGAAGCGAGAATATTGCAAGATTATCAATGAATTTTTTAGCGGTTTCGGCGTCGCCTTTAACTTCAAAAGTAAAGATTGAACCGCCACCGTTAGGGAAGTATTTTTTGTAAAGATTGTGGCTTGGCTCACTCGATAACGATGGGTGATGAACAGCCTCAACCTGCGGATGTTTTGATAAGTATTCTACAACTTTCAAAGCGTTTTCAACATGGCGTTCAACGCGAAGCGACAATGTTTCAAGGCCTTGCAAAAACAAAAATGCGTGGAACGGAGAAAGAGTTGAACCTGTATCACGAAGCAAAATTGCACGAATGTATGTAGCGAAAGCCGCTGCGCCGACTGCATCAGAGAAACTGATACCGTGATAAGATGGGTTTGCTTCGGAAATCCAAGGATATTTGCCCGATGCTTTCCAGTCATAGTTACCGCTGTCAACAATTACACCGCCGATTGCAGTACCATGTCCGCCGATAAATTTAGTTGCTGAGTGTACAACAATATCAGCACCGTATTCGATAGGACGAACAAGGAAAGGTGTTGCAAAGGTTGAGTCAACAACTAATGGAATGTTGTGTTTATGTGCTACTTTTGCAACCTCTTCAATATCAATAATGTTTGAATTTGGGTTGCCGAGAGTTTCAATGTAAATTGCCTTTGTGTTTTCTTTGATTGCGTTTTCAAAAGAGTCTTTTTCTTCAGGGTCAACAAAAGTTGTTGAAATGTTAGAAGTTAAAGGCAAAGTGTTTGCAAATAAGTTGTAAGTACCGCCGTAAATTGTTTTTGAAGCAACAATGTGTTCGCCTGCTTTTGCGAGTGCTTGAATGGTGTAAGTAATAGCGGCTGCACCCGAAGCAGTAGCGAGTGCTGCAACACCGCCCTCTAACGACGCAATTCTTTCTTCAAAAATGCTTTGAGTCGGGTTTGTAAGTCTGCCGTAAATGTTGCCTGCATCTCTAAGACCGAAGCGGTCTGCTGCGTGGTCAGCGTTGTGGAAAACATAAGAAGCAGAAGCATAAATAGGAACTGCTCTTGCGTCTGTTGCAGAGTCTGCTTGCTCTTGACCGATTTGTACCTGACGGGTTTCAAAACCCCAATTTTTTGAATCTTTTATATCTACTTTGTTAATTTCTTTTTTAAATAATGACATAATAATTTTCCTCCGAAATTTCTTTTTAATAATTTTATTTTTTAGTTTTGTGTTTTTAGTTTTTGTTTTTTAGTGTGCGTTTAGTTACACATTCGTCTTTCTTGTCGATTCGGCATTTTGCCGAGCATTATTTTATTGCAACATCGACATCGACAACTCTTTATCTTCATAGTTGTTTGTGCCTCCTCTTTTCTTAATCTGGTTAAATCTTACCACATTGGTAGGTATTTGTCAAATACATTAAAACAATACCCTGTTATAGATTGAAACTATAACAGGGTAGATTTATATTTTTATTCTTTTTTATTTGGTTTTCTTTGAAAACTTGTTCATTAATATATAAAGCAGAAGCATTGCGATAGAGAAGCCCGCTATTATCATATACATTGACAATGTCGAAACCTTGTTATCAAAGAAATAAAGGTTGTAGTCGATACTGTCCTTTATCATTTCAATTTCCTTGCTTGGAAAATGGGTTTTGCTCATTTCCTCGAAAACACCACGCAAAGCGTTTTGCTTTATCAGCGAAGTACCGTAAGTTCCAGGTAAGAAAGAAATTACTTTTTGCAAGCCGTCGCTAAAAGTTGAAATCGGCATATAAGCGCCGCAGATAAAACCGTAAACTGAACTTACAAGCGAGCCGACTGCGGAAATTTGACCTTGCGATGATAAAAAGAAATTTATTACCGATGAAAGCGAGGTGCCGAAAATTACCATAATAAATAATGTCAGTATCAACATTAAAATATCGGTAGCAGTAATGTACCAGCCAATGCAAGCGATATAAATAAGTCCTGCAACCATTGCAAACAAGCAAATAATAAATGTACAAGTAAGCGTTGCTAAAAAGTAGCCTAATGCTAAATGCGAGGATTTAACAGGGGTAATGCGAAAATCATCACGAGCACCGTTGAATTTGTCTTGCACCATAAGCATATTCGAGCAAAAAGCAACGGTAATGCAAGAAACTGCTAAAAGCGAGCCGATTAATTGACCGCCGACAAGACCGTTGATTAAGCTGTCGGCAACTTTAAAGCCTTTTGGCAAATTTTCAACAAAGCTGCTTTTATAAACATTTGACAAAAAAGTTGAATAAAGCACAAGTAAAATAAAAGGTGTAATAAGCGAGGTGAAGAATAACCCTTTATCTTTAAAAAACATTTTAATATTTCTTTTTACTAAAAATTTAATATCGGTCATTATTCGTCACCTCCTTGCAATGCTTTGCCTGTTGCGTTTAAGAAAACATCGTCCATTTTACCTTTAATGATTTCAAAATCATCAAAAATATCGGCATTTTCAATTATAATCTTTTTAGCCTCAGCAATATTTTTCGCCTTTATATTTATATATCCGTTTTCTTCGGTGAAATCTAAATTTCGCTGTTTTAAAGTTTCTTTTTCAACATCATTATAAACCTTGACTGAATCGGAAGAATATTTCTCTTTTAAGAAATTTGGTGTACCCTCGGCGACAGTTTTACCGCTGTCGAGAATTACAACAAAATCAGCCTCAGCCGCTTCTTCCATATAATGTGTTGTCAAAAATACAGTAAGTCCTCGCTCTTTTCTGAGCTTGTCAACGGTGTTCCAGACCATAATTCTTGACTGCGGGTCAAGCCCTGTTGTAGGCTCATCTAAAATCAGAATTTTCGGGTTGTGAATTAAAGCACGAGCAAAATCAACTCGACGCTTTTGACCGCCTGAAAGCTTACCGTAAGGGCGTTTCAGCACCTGTTCCAATTCAAACATTTCGTTGATTTTTGTCATTCTTTCGTCAAATTCTTTGCCAGAAATTCCGTAAAGTGCAGCACGAGAACGAAGATTTTCTAACACGCTTAAAGGCTTGTCAAGCGCCGAGCCTTGAAAGACGATTCCTATATCGTTTTTGATTTTGTCAATGTCGGTGTCAATATCAAAACCATTTACAAAAACCTTGCCCTCGTCCTTTTTCAAAGCACCGCAAATAATCGAAATGGTGGTAGATTTACCTGCACCGTTAAGACCTAAAAATGCGAAAAGCTCGCCTTGTTTTACTTTCAGCGAAATATCGTCAACCGCTTTTACTTCGCCAAAATATTTTTTAAGGTTTTTTACTTCAATTGCGTTCATCATTTCCCTCTTTTCTCAAATATTTAAGCATACTTTGGTATGCTGGTGTTAAAATATTGTCTATTTCCTCATTGGTAAAATTCTCAGTTTTAGTCGCAAACAGCGTTGCAATCCCGTGAGTATAAATCCACATATAAAAGTAAAGACTTTTGCTCTTTTGCTCATCAAGACCGCTTACAACTTCAACTTTTTTAAGCACATTTGAATAGTTTTCATCATAAAGCTCTGCTGGCGGATTTTCAACATTTTCACTCATAAAAAGCAGTTTAAAAAGCTCTGGCTCTTCTCGGGCAAACTCAATATAAGCCCGACCGCAAGCCTTAAAAGGCTGTTCTTTTTTCATAGCGGTTTTAATATAATCATTGTACAAGTCCCTCGCCTTGCGAATAATCGCTTCCTCAAATTCCTCCATTGAAGAAAAATGCGAAAAAATCGGCTGGGTAGAGCAGTTAAGCCTTTTGCAAACCGCTCGTGCATTGACTGCACTTAGCCCGCTTTGCCTTAAAATTTCAAAGCCCGAATTTAAAATATCTTCCCTTAAAACCTTTGGTTTCGGCGGCATAAAATCACCTCACATTGATAAATAACATTTGTTATATATCAACCATTATATATCAAAAAATCGGGTTTGTCAACATCAATTTTATTTGTAGAATAGTGTATGCTTTTTCGGCGGACTACTATAAGTTGTGTATGGCATTGTGCAAAATGCACAAGGGAAAACCGAAAAATCCAAAAAAACCCAAAGAGTTTTTTACAAATTTTGAATTTTCGATTAACAAACAAGCCTTTTTGCCAAGCACATTTCGCTGAAATGTAAAGAAAAATAAAGCAATTAAGTAAAATTCAACAAAAAAATATCACAAATCAGCAAGAAAAGAGTTGACTTATATGTTATTATAAGACATCATTGAATAAATATCTCTATTTATTTGTGCAATCTATACAAAAAAATAATGAATTTATGTTTAATCTGCCGAAACCGGATGAAGAGTATTAGGTTTGTTCATATTTTTAGAAAAATTTACGCAAATAACAGATATTTATTTTTAGTGAAAATATTGATAGGAGAAGAACGGTGATGAAAAGAGTATTTTCAATTCTTATGGCAGTTCTGGTTTCTGTGACCTACTTGGGGGTTGCGGTGTCTGCCGAAAATGCAGCGGATCTCGTAAATGCAAAAGCCGCTCTCGGCGGTGTTGAGAAGAATAAAGCCAACACCTCTGCGGTTTACGGCAAAGTTACTTATAACGAGATTGCTACTTACGATGAATACCTTGAATCCAATTCAAAAATTGCCGATGGTACAGAAAATGTTACTGTTTTGGCGGATAACGTTTCTGCAAAAACTTCCGGCGTTAAAATTGAAAACGGTTCAAAGTATCAGCCGAGCGACGGTTTCAACTTTAAAAAAGTTGTTTATACCGGCGAAACTGATAATGTTACTTTCAAGTTTAATTTGAAAAGTGCCGGAAAGTATAACATTAAAGTTAAGTACTATACTGTGAAAGGTAAAGACATTAATATTGTAAGAAATTTAAAAATTGACGGTGAAACACCTTACACAAATGCTGCTCAGTGTACTTTTACAAGAAGTTTTGTTGACAAATTTACTAAAAAGAGCGACGGTAGGTTAGGTTTCCATCAGGACTATCTCGGTAACGACATCAGACCTGACCAAGAGGAAGTTTTTACTTGGAAAGAAGCATATATTGCTGATTACCTCGGCTATAATAACGACCCGCTTAAATTCTGCTTTAAAAAAGGTGAAAATAAGCTTTCGTTTGATGCTGTGAAAGAGCCGATTGTTTTTGGAAGTATTGAGATTCTACCAATAAAAAGCGTTGATTCTTACGATACATATTTAAGCAAACATAAAGGCGCTAAAAATTACAGCGGCGACGAGAAAATTATGGAGGCAGAGTTTGCTTCGGAAAAAACCGATAAAACCCTTTACCCTTCGGCCGATGTTTCTACCGCATCAACTTCAACATACGGTAAAAATACCTCTGCATATACTCAGTCTGTTAATATGACAGGCGGTACAAACTGGCAGTATATGCAACAGGCTATTTCGTGGACAGTTGCTGATGATCTTGCTCCCGGTTTTTATTCTCTAAATTTTAAATACCGTCAGAATGTAAACGACGGTATGCGTTCGCCGAGAAGGTTATATATTAATAATGAAACTCCTTTTGAAGAGGCGAAAGCGCTTGAATTTAATTATACAACCGATTGGACTATGTATTGCCCTCAAAAGGCAAACGGCGATGAGTGTTTGGTTTATCTTGAACCGGGTTATGTAATTACTCTTGAAACTACTCTTTCGAAAATGGGTAAATTCTTGCAGACTGCTAACGAAACCTTGAACGAGATTAATGAAATATATCGTCAGATTATCAAGATTACAGGAACAGAGCCTGACCAAAACCGTGACTACCAGTTGGATGAACTTATTCCTGATGAGGTTAAAGGTTTAGGCAAATGTGCAAAAGTATTGCAGTCAATAGTTGACGGTATCGAAAAATACACAGGTGAATCAAGTTCCGGTTTGTCAACGCTTAACACACTTATTCGTCAGATGAAAAAAATGACTGACGACAGCGGAAAAATCGGTAAAGAACTTTCTTACTTTAAAACAAATGTAAGTTCGCTCGGTACTTGGATAAATTCGGCTTCTTATGTTCCGCTCGAAATTGACTATATATCGCTTTCCGCTCCGAAGAGCGAGATAAAAGACCCTGAGGTTGGATTCTTTACAAGCCTCGGTTACAGCATTAACAGGTTTATCTCATCTTTTACCGTTGATTATAATGCAATCGGTAACGACAGAGAGGTTGATACTGATGACGATGAAACAATCACAGTATGGCTTGCAACAGGTCGTGACCAGTTCCAGGTTCTTCGTCAGTTAATTAATAACACATACACCGCCGAAACAGGTTATCAGGTAAACCTTGAACTTGTAAATGTAGGCGCCGTTCTTTCTGCGGTAGTTGCAGGTATCGGACCTGATGTAGTTC
>CACYEQ010000037.1 GCA_902773485.1 Oscillospiraceae bacterium | reverse complement strand
GATGATTTTGAATATATAGACGAAGATTTTTTAAATAAAATATGAGTGATATGAATAAACAAACCAAACTTCTTTCTACAACCGAAAATGATATTCAAACTGCCGCTGGGATTCTGAAAAACGGCGGTTTGGTTTGTTTGCCTACCGAAACAGTTTACGGGCTGGGTGCAAATGCACTAAATGAAACCGCGGTTAAAAACATATACAAAGCGAAAGGGCGTGCGGCTGATAATCCGCTTATAGTACATATTGCAAAGTTTGATGATATTTATCCGTTGGTTAAAAATATCAACCGGAAAGCCAGAGTTTTAGCAGAAAAATTTTGGCCCGGCCCGTTGACGATGATTTTTGAAAAGTCTGATAAAATCCCGCCTGCCGTCACCTGCGGAATGGATACGGTCGCAATTCGTATGCCCTCTCACCCGATTGCGAGAAAAATTATAGAAAAATCGGGCTTGCCGATTGCCGCTCCGAGTGCAAATATTTCGGGCGGAGTAAGCCCTGTTACCGCCGCGCATTGCTATGATGATTTAAAAGACAGGGTTGATGCTGTTATCGACGGTGGTGAGTGCGAAGTAGGTCTTGAATCTACCGTTATTTTAATGGTAGGCGACACACCCAGACTTCTTCGTCCGGGTTTTGTTACCGCCGAGCAAATTGAGGCACAGATAGGTAAAATTATTATTGACAGCGCAATTTTAAATCCGCTTGACAAAGGTCAAAAAGTCCTCTCACCCGGTATGAAATACAAACATTATTCGCCGAAAGCAAAAGTTATTATTATAGATGCTGACGATGAAAAATATTATAGTTATGTAAACCAAGTGGAGGGGGAAAACATTTTTGCCCTATGCTATGATGAAGATGTTTCACATATAAATAAAAAGTGTTTAACACTGGGTAAGCACAACGATAACGAATCGGCGGCAAACAGGCTTTTTTATAATCTGCACCAATTTGATTTAATGGGTGCTGACAAAATTTTAGCCCGTTTACCTAAAACTGACGGCGTAGGACTTGCGGTAGTAAACCGACTGCTTCGTTCGGCAGGTTTCGAGGTGGTAAAATTATGAAAGTAATTGGAATTACAGGTGCCTCGGGCGGCGGTAAATCAACTTTTGTAAAAATGCTTAAAATAAAAACTGTTGATGCTGATAAAATTGCAAGGCAGGTTGTTAAAAAAGGCGAAAAATGTTTAAGTGAATTAACCGATTTTTTCGGCAAAGAAATACTCCGAAAAGACGGCACATTAGACAGAAAAAAACTCGCCCAAATTGCTTTTTCAAGCAAAGAAAATACTTTAAAACTCAACGAAATCACCCACCCTTATATTAATAAAAAAATAAAAGAAGAAATTGATAATCACCGAAACAACGGCGAAAAAGCAGTAATTTTAGACGCTCCGCAACTTTTTGAGGCGGGGTGTGAAAAATATTGCGATTTGACCGTTGCGGTTTTGGCTGATAAAAAAATAAGATTGCAAAGAATAATAAAACGTGATAAAACCAGCGAAAATTCTGCTTTATTGCGTATTAAATCGGCTTTGCCCGACAGTTTTTTTAAAGAAAAATGTGATATAGTAATTATAAATAACGATGAAACCGACAAACTACAAAAAGAAGCCGAAAAACTTCTTAAAAGTTTAAGGTTGGAAAACGGAGAATGAATTGAAAAATCTAATAAAAGCAATAATTTGGATAATTATAATAGCATTATTGGTTTACGGCGGATTTAAGGCTTATAACAAAATTCAAAAATCAATTTACCCCACCGATTACAGCGATATTATTGAGCAAAATGCGGATAAATACGGACTTAACCGCTCGCTTGTTTTTTCAGTTGTAAAGTGCGAAAGCAAATTTAATAAAGACGCTGTTTCAAATATCGGTGCAAAGGGACTTATGCAACTAACACCGGAAACTTACGAATGGGTCTGTTCAAAATACGGTGACACCTATAATAATTCCGACGACCTTTTTGACCCGGAAATCAATATTAAAGCAGGTTGCAGACTACTTAAACTTCATTTAAAGGAATTCGGGAATGTAAAAACCGCTCTTGCTGCTTACCACGCAGGCAGAGGGGTTGTGAATAAGTGGCTAAACAATTCCGATTATTCCGATGACGGAAAAACTCTTAAAAAAATTCCTTATACCGAAACTTTAAACTATGTTACCAGGGTAACCCAAACAGTTGAAAAGTATAAAGAAATTTATAATATTAATTAAGGAGAGGTACATTTTATGGACTCAAAAGAACTTAAAAAAAATTTATTGTTAGATGAGCGAAACGGTTATTTTAAAATCGATGAGCAAACCGAAAAAGAAATCTATGAATTTGCCGAAGGTTACAAAACTTTTTTGACCGCTTCAAAAACTGAGCGACTTTGCAATAAAAACACAATTTTGCTTGCAGAAGAAAAAGGATTTAAAGAGTTTGACCCTAACAAAAAATACACTGCGGGAGATAAAATATACTATAACCAACGAGATAAATCGGTAATTCTTTCAATTATCGGCAAAAGACCTATTATTGAGGGAACTCGCATTGTTGCGGCACATATCGACTCGCCGAGAATTGATTTAAAAGCAAACCCATTATATGAGGCTGATGAACTCGGCTATTTCAAAACGCATTATTACGGCGGAATTAAAAAATATCAGTGGGTGGCAATTCCGCTTTGTCTTTACGGCGTAGTTTATGATGAAAACGGAAATAAAAAAGAGATTTCGCTTGGCGATATAAAAGGCGAGCCTAAATTTGTTATAACCGATTTGTTGCCTCACTTAGGTGCTGAGCAAGGCAAAAGAACTCTCGGCGAGGGTATTAAAGGCGAAGAACTTAATATTTTAATCGGCTCACGACCGTTTAACAACGATGAGGAATCACAAGCGGTAAAACTGAACATAATGAAACTTATTAATGAAAAATACGGCTTTAAAGAGGCTGATTTCAGAACGGCTGAACTTGAATTTGTTCCCGCTTTTGACGCTTGCGATATAGGTTTTGACCGCTCACTTATCGGCGGTTACGGTCATGATGACAGAGTTTGCGCTTACCCTGCTTTAATGGCGGCGCTTGACACTGAAAACCCCGAATATACTCTTGTTACGGTTTTGACCGATAAAGAGGAAACCGGCTCTGACGGAAACACAGGACTTCGCAGTAATTATTTACGCAATTTTATTTGGGATTTGGCTAAAACTCAAAATGTTGACGGTTACAGAGTACTTCGCAATTCAAAGTGTTTATCTGCCGATGTAAACGCTGCTTTTGACCCGACTTTTTCTGATGTTTTTGAAAAACGCAATGCATCATTTATTAACAAAGGTGTTGTCATAACAAAATACACAGGTGCACGCGGTAAAGGCGGTACTTCCGACGCTTCGGCTGAATATATGAGTTTTGTTTCAAGAATGTTAAACAATGAAAACATTGTTTGGCAGACAGGCGAACTTGGCAAGGTTGACGCCGGCGGTGGCGGAACAGTTGCAATGTACATTGCCAATATGGATGTTGAAACAGTTGACTTGGGAGTTCCTGTTTTGTCAATGCACTCGCCTTTTGAAGTAATTTCAAAACTTGATTTGTTTATGGCATACAAAGCCTTTATGGCTTTTAATAAATAAAAAACGTAAAAAATGGAGCAGATATTCTGCTCCATTTTTACGAATTATACCAAATTCGGTAATATATATTGACAAAAAATAGTTGAACGTGGTATAATTTTTGTGTAATTTTATATGTTTATGGAGGTTAGTTTTATGAAAAGAGTATTAGGTTTAGCAATGAGTTTAATAATGGTATTTACAACTATACCATTTGCGATTACCGCGAGTGCAGATGAATTAACAACCGGTAAATGCGGTAAAAACGTTACATATTCGTTTAATAGCCAAACGGGAAAACTTACAATCAGCGGTAAAGGTGCAATGACTGATTACTATGTTTATATCAATGATAAAAAATCTCCGTTTTATAACAATTCTGATATTAAAACTGTTGAAATTAAAAACGGCGTAACTAGTATCGGTAATGAGGCATTTTGTTTTTGTGAATCATTAACAAGCATTACAATACCTAACAGCGTAACAAAAATTGGTAATTATGCTTTTGAAGATTGCAAAGAATTAACAAGTATTTCAACTGGCAACGGCGTCAAAAGTATTGGCCGTTATGCGTTTGAGTTTTGTCAATCATTAAAAAGCGTAACAATAGGCAACAGTTTAAAAAGCATTAGTAAAAATCTATTCGAATATTGCTCAAAACTGAAAAGTATAACAGTATCAGACAAAAACAAAAACTATTCTTCTAAAAACGGTGTGCTTTTTAATAAGAAGAAAACCAAGCTAATCTATTATCCTGTGGGAAAAACCACAAAAACTTATTCAATTCCAAACAGTGTTAAAAGCATTGGCAGCGAAGCATTTTGGGGTTGCAAAAAACTAATAAGCGTAGCGTTTGGCAAAAAAGTTAAAACAATTAGTGATTACGCATTTTATAGTTGTGAATCATTAAAGAGCTTAAAAATTCCAAATAGCGTTACAAAAATCGGTGAATTTGCCTTTTCTGATTGTATAGTATTAAAAAGCATAAAGATTGGCAACGGACTAACTAGTATTGGTAGCAACGTATTTAACAACACAGCATATTTTTACAAAAAATCAAACTGGAAAAACAAAGTTTTATATATCGGTAATTATTTATTTTCCGGCACATATCACGATAACGCCAGCAAATATGCTGATGACTATTACATTGAATATGAAAGCGTTAAAGGAAACTATTCAGTAAAATCCGGCACAAAAGTTATTGCTGATTCTGCATTTTATGATTGCAAAGAATTAAAAAGTGTATCAATTTCAAATAGCGTTAAAAATATTGGTAATGGTGCTTTTGATTATTGTTCATCATTAAAAAGCATAAAGGTAACGGCAAAAAACAAAAATTATTCTTCTAAAAAAGGTATTTTGTTTAATAAAAAGAAGACAAAAATTGTTTTTTACCCACCTAAAATAAATGCAAAATCTTATTCAACACCAAGCAACGTAACAAGCATTGGTAAAGGTGCATTTTTAGGTTGTCAAAAATTAAAAAGTGTAAAAATCAATAAAAACGTTAAAAAAATTGGTGCAAATGCTTTTGACAATTGCAAGTCATTAAAAAGCATAAAAATTGGTAACGGTGTAACAAGCATTGGTAAAGATGCTTTTAACAACACAGCATATTTCCACGAAAAATCAAATTGGAAAAACAAAGTTTTATATATCGGTAATTATTTAATTACTGGTTCATATCACGAAAAAGGCGAATATTATCATAAATTCGAACGTGTTGAGGGTAATTATTCAGTAAAATCCGGCACTAAAGTTATTGCTGATTCTGCATTTTTTGATTGCACAGCATTACAAAGTGTAAAAATTCCAAAGAGCGTTAAAAATATTGGCACCAAAGCTTTAGGGTATTATTCTTTAAAATGGTATAATATTATTAAAAAATTAAAAGACATTACTATTAATGGCTACAAAGGTACCATCGCACAAAAATATGCAAATAAAAATGGATTTAAGTTTAAAAAGATATAACAAATATATAAGCAAAAATCAGGAGCTATGCTCCTGATTTTTTGTTTTATCGTAATGTCGTTTTTTTAAAAAAGCAAATAAAAACAGCGGGAGTAAACTCCCGCCCTACAAGTTATTATTTATTTAATTTTAATTATTTGACTCGCCTAATGTTACGGTGCCTGAAAGAGTATTACCGTTACGATAAACTTTAATTACAACCTTATCGCCCGATTTATGTTTTAGCCTTTCAGCGTTGTATGAAGAATAATCGGTAATTGTAACACCGTCAAAACTAGTGATAATATCATACTGCTGAATACCTGCTTCGCTTGCAGGAGAATTCTCATCAACACTTTCAACTACTGCACCTGCTGGATAGCCCATTGAGGTTAACTGTTCTGCGGAATATTCGGTACTAATTTTTACGCCGAGATAAGCATATTTTTTATCTTTATTATTAATGATATTGCTTACCTGCTTTTTAACAGTATTTGAAGGAATTGCAAAGCCCATTCCCTCATATTCTTCGCTGCTGATTTTTGAAGAATTAATGCCTATTAACTCACCGCTTTGATTTACAAGCGCACCGCCCGAATTACCGGGGTTGATTGCCGCGTCGGTTTGAAAAAGTTTCATTTGTGCGGTGCCTTCAAGTTGAATTGTTCGATTAAGTCCGCTTATAATGCCCGATGAAACAGAACTCATAAATTCAAGACCGGCGGGATTACCGATTGCAACCGCCATATCTCCTACCGCAACATCGTTTGAATCGGCAAAGGTTATTGCGGTAAGACCTGTTTTATTAATTTTTATAACCGCTAAATCATAATCTTCATCATAACCTATAACTTTTGCGTCAATTGCGTTATCAGGGTCGGTTGATAAATATACTGAAATTTTGCCCTGAGAATTATTTGAAACCGCATTGCTGATTACATGATAGTTTGTTATAATATATCCGTCGGAAGAATAAATTACGCCAGAACCCTCGCTTGAAGAATTTGCACCTTGACCAAACCACGAATAGCCTGAAACCTGTGAAGTTGATTTTATTCCGACAACCGAAGGAACTGTCTTTTCGGCAATAGCAGAAACCGCATTGGTTGAACTTTTATCAACATTTATTGTGGTGGTACCGGAGGAAGCGGAGGAAAATGAATTTTGCGATGTCATATACTTCACCGTTGCAAAACTCACTCCGCCGGAAACTACTGCACAAACAAGGCAGGAACAAACAAGCGTTTTAAAAGAAAATTTTGACTTCTCTTTTTTTGGCTTTTTCGGCGTCGGCGGTGTATAATAACCACTATAAGGCGAATAAGATTTATATTCATTATTTGAGTTTTGGTTTTGAACAGTTTCGGGTTCGTAATTCTCCCTCTGTTCGAATGTGTTTTCTTGATTATATTCAAAATTATTGTTGTCATACATACTAACCATCTCCTTTTGTTGTTTAATACTATACACTAAGAATATTGCAAAAGTTTTCAAATATTATGAATAAAAAGTTAATATTGGTAAACAAATTGTAATGAACCGTTGACATTACAATTAATAGATATTATAATATATTCGATATTTTTGGAGATGAGTATGATGATTAATTTAAGAGAACTTAAAAAAAGCGAACTGCCCGAATACAAAAAACAAATGCAAAAAGCATTTCAAGTCGGAGCACAAACTCAATTCGGAGAAATTGACGCTGAAATTTTACCCGAAAAAGATATTGACCGTTCGCTTTCTACCAACGGATCGGTGGCTTATGTGGCGTTAAAAGACGGCGAAATTGTAGGCGGCGCAATTGTTGTAATAAACGAGGTAACTGAGCACAATCATCTTGATTTTTTATTTGTAAAAGTGGGAGTACAGAGCCAAGGTATCGGCCAGGCTATTTGGCAAAAAATCGAAAAGCTTTATCCTAATACGAAAGTTTGGGAAACTTGTACTCCCTATTTTGAAAAACGAAATATTCATTTTTACATAAATCGTTGTGGTTTTCACGCAGTAGAGTTCTTTAATCCGCAACATCCTGACCCTCACGAAAGCGGTAAGCCTGATTTGGATTGCGAAGATGACGGCTGTATGTTTAGATTTGAAAAGAAAATGAAATAAAAATTACGGAGAAAAAAGTTTTATGAATGAAATAAAAGCGGTTATTTTTGATATGGACGGTGTAATTGTCGAGAGTGAATACCGCAATTTTCTTGCAAAATTAGAGGTATTAAAGCCTTACAATATCTCTTTTGATTATGACTATTATTCAAAATTTCCGGGCAACTCGAATTTGATAGTTTGGGAGCAAATTATTAAAGATTTTTCGATACCCCAAACCGCCGAATATATGCACAAAATCGACCTTAAAAAGCGAGAAGAACTTATTCTAAAAGAAGGGCACAAGCAGGTGAAAGGTGCGATTGAACTTATAAAAAGACTTTCAAAAAAATATACGCTGGCACTTGCCTCCGGCTCGCCTGAAAAGATTATTATTGACACGGTAAAATCTTTTGATATTGAAAAATATTTTAAATTCATTATTTCGGGTGAAAACATAAATCGGTGTAAACCCGCACCCGATATTTTTTTGATAACCGCCGAAAATTTAGGCTTTTTGCCCGAAAACTGTGCGGTTATTGAAGATTCACATAACGGAGTTTTGGCGGCAAAACGTGCCGGAATGTACTGTATAGGCTTTGAAAACAACAATTCGGGCGAGCAAGACCTCACCCCAGCCGATATTATTATAAAAAGTCACTTCGAAAACCCACTTTAAAAAGCAAAAACAGTCCTGTTTTAAGGACTGTTTTTTATTTATTGCAAAGGAAACCTTATTATAAAAGTTGTGCCGACGCCGACTGTTGAATCAATCTCAACCTCAGCGTTATGAACGGCGGCACCGTGTTTCACAATAGAAAGGCCAAGACCTGTACCGCCGATTTCTTTTGAATGGCTTTTATTTACCCTGTAAAACCGCTCAAAAACCCGCTCAGCATCACTTTTTTCTATTCCGATTCCTGTATCACTTACCGACAAAACGGCTTCGCTGTAAGTTTGCATAACACTCACTTTAACTTTCCCGCCGTCTTTATTATACTTAATCGCATTATCGCAAAGGTTGTAAATCATTTCATCAATAATCCGTTCAATACCGAAAATAGCGGTTTTTGTGCCGATTAATTCAAATTTAATATTATGTTGTTTTGCTGAAACTTCAAGTCGGGATATTACCGATTCGCAAAGCGAACATAACTCAATTATCTGCTTTTGCTCCTTAATTGCGTTTTCATCAAGACGGGATAGTTTAATTATATCGCCGACAAGCGTAATAAGTCGCGCGGTTTCATTATAGATTATTTCCGAGAATTTTATCATATCTTCATCTTTAACCAAACCGTTCTTCATAATTTCGGCGTAACCCGAAATAGAAGTAAGCGGGGTTTTAAGTTCATGAGAAACGTTTGCGGTAAACTCTCTGCGGACTTTATCTTGGATATTATGTTCCCGTTTAACTTTTTTCATTTGTTTTTCAAGCCTGTTGCTTTTTTCTTTAAGATTGTCTTCAAAAGGCTTTAACTCTGCATAAACAGGCAGTTTTCTTTCGGCTTCCAAATCAAGTTCGTTAAGCGGTTTTATAAGTCGTTTTGTAAAATATAATACAAACAGATATATTAAAACCGCAAGCACTAATAAAGCCATACCAAGGATCGCAATTTTTGTATAAATCCATAATTCGAGAAGAGAAATAACATAAACCGTTGTTGCGACAAAGGCACAAGAAAATATCACGCTTATTAAAACGGCAAAAAACAGTTTATTCGTCAATCTTTTCATTGTCATCACCTATTATATAGCCCACACCTCTGACTGTTTCAATCAAATCGGCGGCAGTGCCCAGTTTTTGGCGAAGCGTTCTTATATGAACATCTACTGTTCTTGACTCGCCGTCAAATGAATAATCCCAAATTTTATTTAAAATTTGGTCTCTTGTCTTTACAATTCCTCTATTTGCAAGCAAATAACACAATAATTCAAACTCTTTGAGCGTTAAACTAATCTTTTCACCGTCAACAGTTACTTTGTGGCGTGAGGG
>CACYEQ010000036.1 GCA_902773485.1 Oscillospiraceae bacterium | reverse complement strand
TAAATATATAGGCAGAACCTTTATCTCTCCCGGACAGAAATCAAGAGAAGATAAAGTAAGAATCAAACTCAACACCGTTGAAGAAACAGTTAAGGGCAAACGAGTTGTTTTGATTGACGATTCAATTGTAAGAGGTACGACCTCGGCAAGAATTGTAAAACTGCTTCGTGATGCAGGTGCAAAAGAGGTTCACATGAGAGTATCGGCTCCGCCTTTTACCAACCCTTGCTATTACGGGACTGATATTGATTCGAGAAAGAATTTGATTGCCTGCAATCATACAATCGAGGAAATCGAAAAAATTATCGGAGTTGATAGCCTCGGTTACCTTGATATTGACCATTTATCATTACTTATCGGAACAAAAAAGAAATGCGGTTATTGTGACGCTTGTTTCAGCAACTGCTATCCGACCCCTGTTCCGACAGAAACTAAAAAAAGCAGATTTGAAAGAAAAATTTCGGAGGAAAAATAATGCAGAGTTTCAGCGAAAGTTACAAACAAGCAGGCGTTGATATAACCGCAGGTTACAAAGCGGTTGAACTTATGAAAAATCATATCGCCTCGACTATTACCGCAGGGGTTTGCTCCGATGTAGGCGGTTTCGGCGGACTTTTTGAACTTGATTTAACAGGAATAAACAAACCTGTTTTAGTCAGCGGAACTGACGGAGTCGGCACAAAACTTAAAATGGCATTTTTGATGGACAAGCACGATACAGTCGGTATCGACTGCGTTGCAATGTGCGTAAACGATATTATTTGTTGCGGTGCAAAACCATTGTTTTTCCTTGATTATATCGCTTGCGGTAAAAATGTTCCGGAAAGAATTGCCGATATTGTAAAAGGCGTGGCAGAGGGTTGCGTTCAGTCGGGCGCTGCGTTAATCGGCGGTGAAACCGCTGAAATGCCGGGTTTTTATCCAATAGATGAATACGATTTGGCAGGTTATTCAACCGGTGTTGTTGATAAAGAAAAAATTGTTGATAACAGTACAATGCAAGATGGTGATGTTATTATCGGTTTGCCTTCAAGCGGTGTTCATTCAAACGGTTTTTCACTTGTCAGAAAAGTTTTTGATGTTGAGAATGAAGATATTAAATCACCTGTTGAAGAATTAGGCGGTAAATCAATCGGCGAAACACTTTTAACCCCGACAAGGATTTATGTTAAACCTGTTTTATCACTTTTAGATGAAGTTAAGGTAAAAGGCATTTCGCATATTACAGGCGGTGGATTTTACGAGAATATTCCAAGAAGTATTCCAAACGGTCTGTGTGCTAAAATCGAAAAGAAAAATATTAAAGTTTTACCTATTTTCGATTTAATTGCAAAAGTCGGCAACATTCCTGAAAGAGATATGTTCAACACATTCAATATGGGTGTAGGTATGAGCATAACTGTTGCAAAAGAAGACGTCGAAAAAGCACTTGAAATTTTTAAAGCAAACGGTGAAGACGCTTATGTTATAGGCGAAATTGTTAAAGACGAAGAAAACAAAATTATACTTTTATAAATTTAAGAGGTAAACATTAAAATGCTTAATAAAAAAGCGAAAATTGCGGTTTTAGTTTCGGGCGGCGGAACTAATTTACAAGCGTTGATTGACGCCGAAAAAAGCGGAATTATCAACAGCGGTGAAATTAAACTTGTTGTTTCAAACAAGGCTGACGCTTATGCGCTTGCCCGTGCGGAAAACGCAGGAATAAAGGCGAAAGCGGTAGTTAAAAAAGATTTTAACAATGCGCAAGATTGGGAAGAAAACTTAATTAAAACACTTAAAGAAAACGAAATTGATTTAATTGTTTTAGCAGGATTTTTGGCAATTTTGAGCGAAAAATTTACTAAAACTTTTGAAAAAAGAATTATAAATATTCACCCCTCGCTTATTCCCTCTTTTTGCGGTCAGGGTTTTTATGGGCTTAAAGTTCACGAAGAAGCACTTAAAAAAGGAGTTAAAGTAACGGGTGCCTCGGTTCATTTTGTAAACGAAATTCCCGACGGCGGCGAAATTATTATGCAAAAAGCGGTTGAGGTAAAAGAAAACGACACTCCCGAAATTTTGCAAAAAAGAGTAATGGAACAAGCCGAGTGGATTATTCTACCGCAATCGGTTGAAAAAATAAGTAATTTTATTGTTAAGGAGAAGAATAATGATTAATATTTTTGAAGAACTTAAAAACAACGCATACCCCGGCAGAGGTATTGTAATAGGAAAATCAGCCGACGGCAAAAATGCCGTTACCGCTTACTTTATTATGGGAAGAAGCGTAAATTCGAGAAACAGAGTTTTTTCGCCGACCGCTGACGGCATTGAAACAAAAGCGTTTGACGAATCAAAACTTACAGACCCTCATTTAATTATTTACAATCCTGTAAGGGTGCTCGGCAACAAAACTATTGTAACAAACGGCGACCAGACCGACACAATTTACGAACTTATGGACAAACAGCAAACCTTTGAGCAGGCGCTTCGCACCCGTGAGTTTGAAGATGATGCGCCGAACTATACACCGAGAATTTCGGGTATTATGCATATTGATAACGGCATTTACAACTACGCAATGTCAATTTTAAAATCAAACGATGGCGACCCCGATTCTTGCCAGCGTTTTACTTTTTCTTATAATAACCCGAAATCGGGTGAGGGTCATTTTATTCACACCTATCAGGGTGACGGAAATCCGTTACCTTCTTTCTGTGGCGAGCCTAAAAAGGTAGAAATTCCAAGCGATATTGACAATTTTGCAAACGACCTTTGGAACGCTTTGAACGAAGATAATAAAGTTTCGCTTTTTGTTAGATTTATTGACCTTAAAACCGGAAAAGCAGACGACAGAATTATTAATAAAAACAAATAAGGAGAAATCTTTAAATGAAAGAATTTGAATTAAAATACGGTTGCAACCCTAACCAAAAACCTGCAAAAATTTTTATGGAAAACGGCGAAGATTTGCCGATTGAAATTTTAAACGGCAAACCGGGCTTTATTAATTTTCTTGATGCATTCAACTCTTGGCAGTTGGTAAAAGAATTAAAAGAAGCGCTTGGTATTCCCGCGGTTACTTCATTTAAACATGTAAGCCCTACCTCTGCGGCAGTAGGTATTCCGCTTTCTGACAAGTTAAAAAAAGCCTGCTTCGTTGATGACATTGAAGGTCTTGATGATTCTCCTCTTGCTTGTGCTTATGCGAGAGCAAGAGGTACCGACAGAATGTGCTCATTTGGAGATTGGGTGGCTTTATCAGATGTTTGTGACGCTACAACCGCTAAAATGATTAAACGTGAAGTTTCTGACGGAATTATCGCACCGGGTTATACCGATGAGGCTCTTGAAATTTTAAAACAAAAAAGAAAAGGCAGTTACAATGTAGTTAAAATAGATGAAAATTATGTTCCGCAACAAAGAGAAAGAAAACAGGTTTTCGGTATCACATTTGAGCAGGGCAGAAATAATTTTGAAATCAATAAAGAACTTCTTTCAAATATTGTTACAAAAAACAAGGAATACCCCGAAAGTGCAGTAAGAGATTTGATTATTTCCCTCATTACATTAAAATATACGCAGTCAAATTCGGTTTGCTATGCAGTTGACGGTCAGGCAATCGGCGTTGGTGCAGGTCAGCAGTCGAGAATACACTGCACTCGTCTAGCAGGCACAAAGGCTGACACTTGGTTTTTACGCCAATATGACAAAGTTTTGAATTTGCCGTTTAAAGCAGATATTCCTCGTGCCGTTCGTGACAATGTTATTGACGGTTACATTAATAAAAATGAAGAAGATGTTTGTGAAAACGGCAATTGGCAAAAATATTTCACCTCTCAGCCTGAGCCTTTGACTGACGAAGAAGCAAAAGAGTACCTTAGCACTATTGACGGCGTTGCGCTCGGTTCAGACGCATTTTTCCCGTTTGATGATAACATCGAAAGAGCAAAGAGGAGCGGTGTAAAATACATTGCAGAGCCCGGCGGCTCAATTCGTGATGACGCAGTAATTGAATGTTGCGATAAATATAATATGGTAATGTCATTTACCAAAATGAGATTATTCCATCATTAATTTTAGGAGAAAACAAAATGAAAGTAATGGTTGTAGGCGGTGGCGGTAGAGAGCACGCTATTATTAAAAAATTAAAAGAAAGCGACAAAATCAGCGAAATTTACGCTTTACCGGGCAATGGTGGTATTGAGGCCGATGCGGTTTGTGTTGATGTTAAAGCGACCGATTTAGAAGGTCAGGTAAAATTCGCAGTTGAAAACAATATTGACTTTGCGGTTGTTGCTCCCGATGACCCTTTGGTTTTAGGTTTGGTTGACCTTTTAGAAGAAAAGGGCATTAAATGTTTTGGCCCTAACAAAAGTGCAGCAATAATCGAGGGAAGCAAAGTTTTTTCTAAAAATTTGATGAAAAAATATAACATTCCTACCGCACAATATGAGGTGTTTGATAATGCCGAAGATGCACTCGAATATATTAAAACCGCACCTATTCCGACTGTAATAAAAGCCGACGGTTTGGCACTCGGCAAAGGCGTTATTATTGCGGATACAAGAGAAAAAGCGGTTGAGGGCATAAAATCTATTATGCAAGATAAGGTTTTCGGCGAAAGCGGAAACCGGATTGTTATTGAAGAGTTTTTAGAGGGACCCGAAGTTTCGGTACTATCTTTCACCGACGGTAAAACTGTTGTTCCTATGATTTCTTCAATGGACCACAAACGAGCACTCGATAATGACCAAGGTCTTAATACAGGCGGTATGGGTACGGTAGCGCCAAATCCTTATTACACCGAAGAAGTAGCAAAAGAATGTATGGAAAAAATCTTTTTGCCTACAATCAATGCTATGAATAATGAGGGCAGAAGTTTTTCGGGTTGCCTTTATTTCGGACTTATGATTACTAAAAACGGCGTTAAAGTTATTGAATATAACTGCCGTTTTGGCGATCCTGAAACACAGGTTGTTCTGCCTCTATTGACAAGCGATTTATTTGAAATTATGCTTAAAATCGCCGATAAAAAATTAGATGAGGCAGATGTTCGTTTCAGCGAAAAGAACGCTTGTTGCGTTGTTATGGCGTCCGAAGGGTACCCGAAAAAATATGAAACAGGTAAAGAACTCACACTTCCTTCAAACAAAAATATTTTTGTTGCGGGTGCTAAAAAACAAGACGGCCAATTGCTTACAGCAGGCGGCAGAGTTTTAGGCGTTACTGAAATTGCAGATACATTAGAAGACGCTGTAAAAAAATCGTATGAAACAGTAAAAATGGTGCATTTTGACAACGCTTTTTATAGAAAAGACATTGGCAAAAAGGCACTCCAATGCAAAGGAGAATAAAAATTGGTATCGAGAGTTTTTGTTGAAAAAAAAGAAAATCTTGCTCACGAAGCGAAAGCGTTGCTTTCTCAATTGCAGGAATTACTCGGAATTAAAAATCTTAAAAATGTACGAATTTTAAACAGATACGATGCTGAAAATATTGATAAAGATTTGTTTGAATATGCAAAAACCACCGTTTTTTCAGAGCCTCAACTTGACAATATCAGCGAAACGCTGAATGCTGACGGCTATACTGTTTTTGCGGTTGAATTTTTGCCGGGTCAGTTTGACCAAAGGGCTGATTCCGCCTCGCAGTGTATTCAGATTATTTCGCAGGGCGAACGACCCGAAATCAGAACGGCAAAGGTTTACTTGTTAGAGGGCGATTTAACCGCTAATGATATTGAGGCTATTAAAAAATATGTAATCAACCCTGTTGAGGCGAGAGAGGCAACACTGGAACTGCCCGGAACTTTAAAGGCAAATTACGAAATTCCTACAACTGTTAAAACTTTGACAGGATTTTGCGAACTTGACAAAGAACAACTTGAACAGTTTATTAAAGATAATTCGCTTGCAATGGATTTAGATGACATTGAGTTTTGTCAAAATTATTTTGTAAGCGAAAAGCGTGACCCGACAATTACCGAAATTAAAATGATTGATACATATTGGTCAGACCACTGCCGTCACACCACTTTCTTAACTGTTATTGATGATGTTAAATTTGAAGATGACCTTTTACAAAGTGCTTATGACGATTATATTGCCGTTCGCAAAGAATTCGGCAGAACAAAGCCTATTTGTCTTATGGATTTGGCAACAGTTGCAGTTAAAAGTCTTAAAAAACAAGGCAAACTTGAAAAACTCGATGAATCGGAAGAAATTAATGCTTGCACTGTTAAAATAAAAATTAATGTTGACGGCAAAGACGAAGATTGGTTGCTTCTTTTTAAAAACGAGACTCACAACCACCCGACAGAAATCGAGCCTTTCGGCGGTGCGGCAACTTGTATCGGCGGTGCTATTCGTGACCCGCTTTCAGGCCGTTCTTATGTTTACGGTGCAATGCGTGTTACCGGTGCTGCTGACCCTACTGTCCCCGTAAGCGAAACAATTGAGGGCAAATTACCTCAAAGAAAAATTGTTACCACTGCGGCGGGGGGCTATTCCTCTTATGGTAACCAAATTGGACTTGCCACAGGCATTGTTGATGAGATTTATCACAAAGGATACGCTGCAAAACGCATGGAAATAGGTGCAGTTATTGCTGCCGCTCCCGCTGAAAATGTAAGGCGAGAACGTCCTGCCGACGGCGATGTTGTAATACTGCTTGGCGGTGCAACAGGAAGGGATGGCATAGGCGGTGCAACAGGCTCTTCTATGGCACATGACACAAAATCGGTTGAAACCTGCGGTGCACAAGTGCAAAAAGGTAACGCTCCCGAAGAACGCAAACTTCAAAGACTGTTCCGCAACAAGACCGTTTGCAGAATGATTAAACGCTGTAACGATTTTGGCGCAGGCGGTGTTTCAGTTGCTATCGGCGAATTGGCTGACGGTCTTGAAATTAACCTTAATGCAGTACCGAAAAAATATGAAGGTCTTGACGGAACCGAACTTGCTATTTCAGAATCGCAAGAGAGAATGGCGGTTGTGGTTGAAAAAGAAAATGTAGATGCATTTTTGTCCCATGCCGATAAAGAAAACCTTAACGCAGTGGCGGTTGCCGTTGTAAAAGAAACCCCAAGACTTGTTATGAACTGGAACGGCCAAAAAATTGTTGATATAAGCCGTGAATTTTTGAATTCCAACGGTGCTGAAAAACACATTTCAATCGCACCCGAAAGCCCGAAATCTTACGAAAAAGAAATAAAAGATGACTTTATTGAAAATTATAAAGAATTAGCGGGCGACCTTAATATTTGCTCAAAACGAGGTCTTTCTGAGAGATTTGACTCAACTATCGGCGCAGGCACTGTTTTAATGCCTTTCGGCGGTAAAAATCAGTTGACTCCTATTCAAAGTATGGTTCAAAAAATCTCGGTTGAGAAAAAACATACCGACGACTGCTCGTTTATGGCTTGGGGTTACAACCCGTTTATCACCGAAAAAAGTCCTTATCACGGAGCGTATCTTGCAGTAGTTGAATCGGTTTGCAAACTTATTGCAAGCGGTGCCGAATTCAACGATGTTTACCTTACTTTCCAAGAATATTTTGAATCTCCGAGAAAAGATGAAAAACGCTGGGGCAAACCGCTTGCAGCATTGCTTGGTGCGTTTAAAGCACAGATGAATCTTGGTATAGGCTCAATCGGCGGTAAAGATTCAATGAGCGGAAGTTTTGAAGATTTAGATGTGCCGCCGACTCTCGTTTCGTTTGCCGTAACAACAGGCAAGGTTAAGGACGTTGTTTCTCCTGAATTTAAAAATGCAGGCGATAAATTAATCCTTATTAAGCCTGAACTTGATGAAAACGGATTGCCGAAAACAGATTCTTTACTTGAAGCTTTTGAAAAAGTTACTACTCTTATCAGGACTAAAAAATGTGTTGCTTGCTATACCCCTACTTTTGGCGGTATAGCCGAAGCAGTTATGAAAATGGCTTTCGGCAACGGATTTGGTTTTAAATACAGCGATAATCTTAAAATAAACGATATTTTCGGTTACAACTACGGTGCTTTCCTTTTGGAAGTTTCGCCTGATGTAAACGAGGGCGAATTTATCGGTGAAATAACCAATGATAAGATAATTTCATATCAGAACAGTGCCGTTGATTTGGATTGTTTGGCTCAGCCTTATGAAAACAAGTTAGAAGGCGTTTATAACTGCAACATTGATAAAGAAGTTAAAAGAATTAATAATTATTTTTACAGCGTAAGCAATCATCTTTCGCCGATAATTAAAGTGGCAAAACCAAAGGTTTTGATTCCTGCATTCCCTGGTACTAACTGTGAATATGACAGTGCAAAAGCGGTTGAAGATGCAGGCGCAAGTGCTGAAATAGTTGTAATTAACAACCTCTCTTCCGATGGAATTAAGAGAAGCATTAACGAGTTTGCTGAAAAAATAAAACAGTCGCAGATGATATTTATTCCCGGCGGTTTTTCGGGCGGAGATGAGCCTGACGGAAGCGGAAAATTCATAACCGCATTTTTCAGAAACGCCAAAATTAAAGAAGGCGTTACCGATTTGCTTGATAATCGTGATGGTCTTATGTGCGGTATTTGCAACGGCTTCCAAGCGCTTATAAAACTCGGTCTTGTGCCTTACGGTAAAATTATTGATACAGATGAAAACAGCCCTACATTGACCTTTAATACAATAAGCCGTCACCAGTCGAAAATTGTTAGAACTCGCATTGCTTCTAACAAATCACCGTGGCTGAAAAATACCGAAGTCGGCGAAGTTTATAATGTACCGATTTCTCACGGCGAAGGCAGATTTTTAGCAAGCGACGAACTTATTAAACAGTTAGCCGAAAATGGTCAGATTGCAACGCAATATGTTGACCTTGAAGGTAACGCCACAAATGCTGTTGCCTTTAATCCGAACGATTCTGTAATGGCGATCGAGGGAATCACCTCGCCTGACGGCAGAGTATTCGGTAAAATGGGACATTCGGAGCGTATTGGAAGCGGTCTTTACAAAAATGTTCCCGGTGAATATGATATAAAGATGTTTAAATCGGCTGTTGAATACTTTAAATAAACCCAAATTAAAAAGGCACCCAAAAGGGTGCTTTTTTGCAGTTGTATTTATATTCTTGCTACGCCTGAATCTTTTGCGGCTTTTGCTACCGCAGCCGCTACCGCTTTACCTACTCGTTTATCAAACGCTTTCGGAATTATGTAATTCGCCGATAATTCTTCATCACTAATCAGCGAAGCAATAGCGTTTGAGGCAGCAACTTTCATTTCTTCGTTTATGTCGCTCGCTCTTACATCAAGTGCACCTCTGAAAATGCCCGGAAAGGCGAGAACATTATTAATCTGATTTTTAAAATCGCTTCTGCCCGTGCCGACAACTGTGGCTCCTGCTTTTTCGGCAAGTTCGGGCATAATTTCGGGAACAGGATTTGCCATAGGAAACGCTACCGCACCGTCAGCCATTGATTTTATCATCTCTTCCGATACAATATTAGGAGCGGAAACACCAATAAATACATCTGCGTCTTTTAACGCATCGGCAAGAGTACCTTTTTGTTTTTCGGGATTGGTGATTTTTGCAAGCGATTTATGAGCGTCTGATAAATTCTCTTCACCCTCGCAGATAATACCGAATTTATCAACCATTATAAGATTTTTTACGCCCATTTTCATAAGGTGCAAACCGATTGCGGTGCCTGCCGAACCTGCACCGTTTATTACAATTTTAATTTTATCAATCTGCTTATTTACCACTTTAAGTGCGTTAATCAAAGCGGCGGCAACAACTATCGCTGTGCCGTGCTGGTCATCGTGAAAAACCGGAATATCGCATTTTGCTTTTAATTTTTTCTCAATTTCAAAACATCTCGGAGCAGAAATATCTTCAAGATTTATTCCTCCAAACGAGCCTGAAATATTATATATTGTATCTACAATTTCATCAACATCTTTTGATTTTACACAAAGCGGAAATGCGTCTACATCGGCAAATTCCTTAAACAATACGCATTTCCCCTCCATAACGGGCATACCGGCCTCAGGGCCTATATCGCCAAGTCCCAAAACCGCTGTGCCGTCAGTCACAACTGCAACTAGGTTGCTTCTGCGTGTAAGTTCATAAGATTTATTTATATCTTTATTAATTTCAAGGCAAGGCTCAGCAACACCCGGGGTGTAAGCCAATGATAAATCTTCCGAATTTTCTACCTTTGTGCGAGAATTTACCTCGATTTTTCCTTTCCATTCATAGTGCATTTTAAGTGCTTTTTCTTTTATATCCATATTGTTTTTTCCTTTCCTCAACTCTTTAAAAATTATATCATAATTCTAAAACAAAAACAACTAATCTTTTTTCAGGTTGTAACGCCATCTAAGAATTGCGGCGGCAAAAATAATAAAGTAGCCTACAAAACTTAAATAATCCACTGATTCGCCTAAAACAAACAAGCCTAAAAGCGTTGCGAAAACAACTTGCGTATAATCGAAAACAGAGATTTCTTTTGCTGGCGCAAATTTGTATGCAAATGTAATAAAATACTGCCCTACCGCCGCGCTGACGCCTGACATTATAAGATAAAACAACTGCAAACCGCTCATGCTTTGATAATTAACAATCATTATCGGCAGTAAAATTACAGTTGAAATTGCGGAAAAAGCAAAAACTACCACCGACCCCGAAACGCCGTTTGTTGTAACTTTTCTTACAAATGTATAAGCAAGTCCTGCAAACAAACCGCTGAAAAAACCTGCCAAAGCCGGCAAAACTTCATAGGAAAACGACGGTTTAATAACGAAAACCGCTCCGAAAAATGCAAGTGCAACGATCGCCCATTCTGCTTTTCGTACCTTTTCTTTTAAAAGAAAACAAGAAAAAACCATAGCAAAAAACGGCGAAAGTTTATTTAAAAGGCTTGCATCTGCTATGTTAAGCCTGCCGATTGCATAAAAATTCAAAATTACTCCCAAAAGCCCGAAAAGCGAGCGAGCCAAAATACCGCCGAAGTTGCCTTTGACGGTTTTAAGCATTTTCGTATTTTTAAATATAGCCAGACTTGCTATAATACAAGCGACCGAGTTTCTGAAAAACGCTTTTTGAAAAGTGGGCAAATCGCCCGACAGTTTTACAAACAAATTCATAAAAGCAAACCCTGCCGCCGCACCTAAAATTAATAATATACCTTTAAATTTATTACTCATAGATAATATAATATCACTTTTTGGGCGGTTATTCAACAATTTTCTTTACCTTTTATTGTGAGCATAGTTATTAAGGTATCGCCCAGTTGCGTTAAAATAACCGCCAAAACCTCAATATCTTCCTCTTTGCAACTGTTAAAAATCACATTTGCAAGTGCGCTTACCGCCGAGGATACACATTCGGGAGTCATAAAATTCACCTGCCTACATAATATTTTATGATTTTTTTCAAATATCGGTTGAGTTTTTTTAAGATTTATAGTATAATAATTGTAATTATATTAAGAGAGGATTTTTTAAGGTTGTCTGATACGATAGCGGCGATTTGTACTGCCAACGGAGTCGGCGGAATAGGAATAATAAGAATTTCGGGTGAGAATTCGGCAGAAATTGCAAGCAAAGTTTTTCGCCCTAAAAACGAAAAAAACAAAATTGATAATTTAAAAGGCTATCAGGCGGCTTTTGGCTGTGTTTTTGATGAAAAAGGCGTTATTGATGAGTGTATTGCGCTGAAATTCAACGCTCCCTACTCTTATACAGGCGAAAATACGGTTGAACTTTCGGTTCACGGCGGTTCGGCTGTTTTAAAACAAGTGCTTCGTGCAGTTTTTTCTGCGGGAGCAAGACAGGCAACCGCAGGCGAATTTACAAAAAGGGCTTTTTTAAACGGCAAATTATCGCTCAACCAAGCAGAGGCGGTTATGGATATTGTTAGTGCCGAAGGCTCGGCACAGGCTCGTTCTTCTGCTGCTGCACTAGGTGGCGAAAGCGGTAAAATAATTTCCGAAATTAAAGATATTCTTATTTATGCCGAGGCTATGCTTTCCGCATTTTGCGATTTTCCCGAAGAGGGCGAAGAAGAAATGGAGAACGACAGGCTTTTTGAAAAACTGCAAAAGGCAAAATCGTTGCTTGAAATACTAATAACCGATTATGATAAAGGCAAAATTATTAAAAACGGCATTGAATGCGTCATTATAGGAAAGCCGAATGTCGGTAAATCCACAATAATGAATTTGCTTTCTCGGTTTGACCGCTCAATTGTTACCGCAGTTGCAGGAACAACGAGAGATTTAGTTGAAGAAACGGTTGATATCGGCGGATGCATTTTACGACTTTGCGATACCGCAGGAATTCACGAAGGTGTTGACGAGGTTGAAAAAATAGGCATTGAGCGTGCTAAGCAAAAAATCGATACCGCTGATTTGATTTTGGCGGTTGTTTCTGCCGAAAACGAGATTGACAACGAAGATATTAAACTGCTTGAACGAGCAAAAGATATTCCTGTTATTATTATAGTAAACAAAACCGATTTAAACGAAAATCCCGATATCAGCCTGATTGAAAAATACGGAACTGTGATTTTTTGCAGTGCAAAACACGGTGAAGGCGTTGAACCTTTAAGGCAGGAAATACTTAAAAAAATCGGACTTAATAATTTAGATGAAACCAATTCTTTTATTGCCAATGAAAGGCAACTTTCTTGTGTTAAAAAGGCTTATAAAGCCGTTGAAAACGCAATTGAAGATATAAAGAAAAACCAAACGCTTGATGCAGTAGGTGTTTTAACAGAAGAAGCGATCGACGCTCTTTTAACTCTTACAGGCGAGAATGCAAGCGAAGCGGTTGTAGCAGAAGTTTTTTCAAAATTCTGTGTAGGAAAATAAAAAAGAAGGGGCGGTAAAATGAGAGAAGAAGGCTTGTTTCGCACAAAAATTTTCGGCGGATTCAATAAAAAAGATGTTTTTGAATATTTTGACACGCTTAAAAGCCAAATTCAAGACGAAAATTCAGATTTGATTGAAAAAAGCAGTAAACAAACAGAAGAAATCGAGCAGGATAAGCAAAAGATTTCGGAACTTGAAAGCAAAGTTAACATACTTCAAAAAAATGCAGAAGATTTAGAACAAGAAAATAAAAAACTGCTTGAAACCATTGAAGAAATAAAACAAAATAACCTTAAAATTTCGGAACTTGAAAGCAAAAATTCTTCGCTTACCGCCGAACTTTTTAAGGTCAATTCTCAATTGATTGAGGAAAATAAGTATAAATCGCATTGCAACGAATTATCGAGAAAAATTATAAAAATCGAGTCGGAAATGCTTGTTAAAGATTCAAAAATCAAGAAAATGCAAGATGATTTTCAGAATTTAATTACTAAACTGAAAGAATTGCCCGAACTTGATGAAGATATGATGATAAATGCAAAAGATTCAATCACGACGCTTGCACAAATTCTCGGAAGTGCAAATATTTTGATTGAAGCGGTAACAGATTTAAAAAAGGAAATTAATAAGGATTAAATGGAATATAAGTTTTCAACAAATGAAATAAAGAATTATGCCGATAAATTAAAAGCGGGCGACAGAGTTTTGCTTTCGGGAACGGTTTACACCTCTCGTGATGCGGCTCATAAAAGAATTTTTGAAGCACTTGAAAAAGGTGAAGATATACCTTATAATATAAATGGGGCAAGCATTTATTATGCAGGTCCAACACCAACGCCGAAAGGGCTTGCAATCGGCTCTTGCGGACCTACTACTTCAAGCAGAATGGACCCTTATGCACCGAAAATGCTTGATATGGGGCTTTATGCTATGATTGGAAAAGGTCCTCGTTCGGCGCAGGTTGTTGAAGCGATACAAAGGAACGGTGCCGTATATTTTTGTGCGGTAGGCGGTGCAGGTGCATTGGCAGCAAAATGTATTACCTATTGCGAAGTAATCGCTTACGAAGATTTAGGTTGTGAATCAGTCAAGAGATTGACTTTTAAAGAGTTTCCGCTTATAGTTGCAATTGATTGCAACGGTGGTAATTTGTTTAATTCAGGGAGGTAAAAAAACAAATGCTTAATGTAAACAAAAACGAAAAATTCAAAGATGAAGGACTTACTTTTGATGATGTTCTTTTGGTGCCGAGATATTCTCAGGTTATCCCAAGAGATATTGTTTTAAAAACAAAAATCTCAAAAGATATCTTTCTTAACACCCCAATTATGTCAGCGGCTATGGATACGGTTACAGAATCAAAAATGGCAATCGCTATGGCAAGAGAGGGCGGTATCGGCATTATTCATAAAAATATGTCGATAGAAAAACAGTTTGATGAAATTGACAAAGTAAAACGCAGTGAAAACGGCGTTATTGTAAATCCTTTTTATTTATCTCCCGACCATTTTGTTTTTGATGCAAATGAACTTATGGCAAAATATAAAATTTCGGGCGTTCCGATTTGCGAAAACGGAAAATTGGTAGGCATTATTACCAACCGTGATTTAAGATTTATGACTGATTTTAATGTTAAAATCAGCGAAGTTATGACTAAGGAAAATCTTATAACCGCACCTGTCGGCACAACGCTTGATCAAGCACAGGAAATTTTAAGAAAGTATAAAATCGAAAAATTACCGCTTGTTGACGAGAATTATAGTTTAAAAGGTCTTATTACAATAAAAGATATTGAAAAAGCGGTTATGTATCCGAACTCAGCAAGAGATAAAAAGGGCAGACTTCTTTGCGGTGCGGCTATCGGCGTTACGGCAAATATGATGGAGCGTGTAACCGCTTGCGTTGATGCACAGGTTGATGTGCTTTCGCTCGACTCGGCTCACGGTCATTCCAAAAACATTATTGATGCAGTTAAAAAGATTAAAGCGGCATATCCCGATGTAACACTTATTGCGGGTAACATTGCAACACCTGAGGCTGCCGAAGATTTAATTAAAGCAGGTGCAGATTGCCTTAAAGTCGGCATAGGCCCGGGTTCAATTTGTACAACAAGAATTATCGCAGGTATCGGCGTTCCGCAAGTATCGGCAGTTTATGAGGTAGCGTCGATCGCTTCAAAATATGATATTCCGGTTATCGCCGACGGCGGTATAAAATATTCCGGCGACATTGTAAAAGCGCTCGCCGCAGGTGCAAACTGCGTAATGCTCGGTTCATTATTTGCAGGTTGTGCCGAATCCCCGGGTGAAATTGAAATCTACCAGGGCAGAAGTTTTAAAGTTTACAGAGGTATGGGCTCAATTGCCGCTATGAACGACGGATCTGCCGACCGTTATTTCCAAGCAGGCGCTAAAAAATTAGTTCCCGAAGGGGTTGAGGGCAGAGTGCCT
>CACYEQ010000035.1 GCA_902773485.1 Oscillospiraceae bacterium | reverse complement strand
TATTATGATTGTTCCGCCGTTGCTTATATTCATTCTTGCTCAAACTCAAATTCTCGATACTATGGCTTCATCGGGTATGAAAGATTAAGAAAGGGGAGAAAGTGTAAATGAAAAAGAGAATTCTTGTATTTTTACTTGTTTTGTTGTTTGCTTTGCAATACAGCGCAAGCGCTGCCTCCTCGTATAAATCTTATGTTTATGATAATAACGGCGAAGACCTTTTAGCGCCTGATGCTTTTTATTTTGATAAAAATATTGACCTTAAAAATATGAAAGACGATAAAGGCAAAGCAGTAGGAATGACCGCACCGCACGATATTTTCGCTTCAAAAGAAGGTCTTATCTATGTTTCGGGTGATAATGCCGATGATGAGGGTATGGTTTTAATTCTTAATTCCGACTTTTCGTTTAAAAAAGTCATTAAAGGGTTTAAGCATACAATAACTTTGGAAAACGGCAAAACGAAAGAATTTAACGATTCTTTCGGAAGCGTTACAAACGCATTTGTTGATTCAAATGACGGAAGTATTTATATTTGTGACCAAAACGGTGCAACAAAAGAAAACTCGGATTATACAGTGAGAAAGAACATTGTAAACGAAACTTCCGGACGTGTAATTAAATTAACCAAAGATTTTAAAACCGAAATGGTTATTTGCGGCGTTACAAATGAAATTTTGCCAAAAGACTTTATCTTTCAACCAAAAAAAATAGTTGTTGATGCTTACGGAAGAATATTTATTCTTTCAAAAGGCTTTACAATGGGTATTATGGAGTTTGACGCAGGAGGAGATTTTATTCAATGTATCGGTGCTCCTGCCGTTACATATAACCCTATTGAACTTTTCTGGCGTGCTATCAGTACTGATGAACAGGTAAATTTGATGGAACAATTTGTACCAACCGAGTACAGCGGTATTGATATTGATGACGAAGGCTTCATATATGTAACAAACAGTGCGTTTGAAAAAGATACTTATGATGATATTCAAGGGCTTTCAAAACTTAATGCAAAAGGTAACGATGTATTAAGAACTTTGGAAGAAAACAAGCCTTACGGCGATACAGAGGCTTCTTGGAAAGCAACGCTGGAAGGTCCTTCAACACTTACCGATGTTATGACGGTAAAAGATGGCATTTATGCGGTTCTCGATCAGTTGAGAGGTAAAGTATTCTTCTATAATGTAGATGGTATTAACCTTTTCGAGTTCGGTACTGTTGCCGATGACCCTGACTCTGCTCATGTAAACTATATTGACGGTAACCTTGATGTACCAGTTGCTATTGAGTGGTTTAACGAACAATGTCTTGTAGTTGATAAGGAACTTCATTGCATAAATACTTACAGTATGACAAATTATGCCGAGAAAATTTTCGAGGCATCAAGACTTCATAATCTCGACCAGTATGATGATGAAATTCAGATTTGGAACGAGGTTTTGAAACTCAATAATAACTCTGTTGCCGCTAAACAAAACATTGCGAAAGTTTACTACCGCAATAAAGATTATAAAACGGCAATGAAGTATTTTAAAGAAATCAAAGATCAGGAAAATTATTCTAAGGCTTACAAGTATCAAAGACAACAGTATATTAATGATTACTTTACTTGGGCACTGCTGGTTTTAGTTGTTTTGATTATCTTGATTAAACTTTTTAAAAAATGGCGAAAGGCTCACGAAAAACAACGAAAACCTAAAAAGCTGTGGGAAGAAATTAAATTTTCAAAAGTTATTATGTTCCGACCGCTGAACGGACCGTGGCTTCTCACCCGTGAAAACAAGGGTTCTGCACTTGCAGCAACAGTTATTCTTGTAGCAGTATCTTTTATGAGTTTGTTGCAGGCAAGATTTACAGGATTTGTGTTTAATGCTAAGGCGGAAGAAGTTAATATCTTTCTTGAATTTGCAAAAATTTGCTTGCCGGTTCTATTGTTTGTAGTTTGTAACTGGGCGGTAACTTCACTTATGAACGGTGAAGGAAGTTTTAAAGCAATTTATATGGCAACCTGTTATTCCTTAATGCCTATTATGTATCTGTATCCCGTTGCTATTATTTTATCAAATGTAATGGTTCAGGAAGAGGGCGACTTCTATACAGTGTTTGTTTCTGTCGCATTGTTCTGGGTATTCCTTTTGATATTCCTCGGCAATATGCGAATTCACGATTACAGCCTCGGTATGGCAGTTTTGGAGATTGTTATAACAGTTGTTGTAATGCTATTGGTTGTATTTCTTGCAATACTCTTAGCAGCGCTCATTCAGCAAATGGCAACATTTGTAGAAAATATCATTGAAGAAATATCCCTAAGGTAGAAAGGAGGAAGAAGATTTATGTTTAAAAAAATTATTTCATCTGTTTTAATGGCAGCGATTGTTGTATCTTCGACATTTTTGTTCTCCTCCTGTGGCCAGATTGAGTCGAAAAACCCAAAAAGACCGAAAAATATTCCCGGCTTGAACACAAGCGAGGGTGACCTTGGAAACGATGAATACAGATTAATAAGCGAGAATGATAAATTCGCTTTCTATTTTAATGATTACACTACTGATATTCGAGTAGTTAATAAGAAAACAAAATATGTTTGGGGCAGTGAAATTAATAATGCTTCAAACGATGAAGTTCGCAGAGGTGAGGTTTTTGTTCTAAAATATACCGATAATTCGGGTGCAGACCTTGAAGCAACTTCAAAAGAAAGTGTTGAGCAAGGTATGTTTTCCGTTTCGGATACCGAAAACGGCGTAAAAGTAAAATACGGTGCAGGATATGTTAATTATCAGATTAAATTTCCTCTTGCGCTTTCGGAAAAACGACTTGAAGAATTAGGCGAAAAACTTGGTGATCCGTTCTATCTTGCTGAGTATTATGAACTTTTCGATTATACTACTGCTGATTCGGTTGCAGAATATGACAAAGATGAAATCGACAGTTTAAAAAATTCATATCCTAAGGCTTTTGATAAACCTTGGTACTATATGCCTGTCGACAATTACAAAAGTTATAAACAGATTGTAGAACTTAACGATTTGTTTAAATCAATCGGATACACCGAAGAAGAACTAGAATCTGATAATGATGGTCTTAATGTTCCGTCAAATGAAAATGTTGAAGAATTCGCATTTTCTGTTGAGTATAATTTGACCGAAACAGGTCTTCATATTTCAATTCCCGAAAAAGAGATATATTATAGTAAAGAGTATCCGCTTGAAGCGGTTCAAGTGTTACCCGGATTGATGGATTTTGATAACACAGTTGACGGATACTACTTATTGCCTGACGGTTCGGGTTCAATTATGAACTTTAACAATAGTAAAGGCGACATTCGATATGCTTCAACATATGTGCAGATGTACGGTGTTGATAATTCAAGAGTTGTTGAAGAGAAAACCGCATATTATAATGATGCAGTTTTCCCTGTTTTTGGTACTTGTGTAAAAGGCAAAGCAGGAAAGGCAAATGCGGTTAAGGATTATAACGGCGTTTTCGGCATTATAACCTCAGGCGATACATTCGCAGGACTTTCTGCTGATAACTATAATGAAGCAAACTCAAAAGATAATAATTTGACTTTGGAATTCAGAGTAAACGAGCGTGTAAGTATGGATGCATTCTCATACAGCGGTGATTCCGACGGTGACGCAAAATACTCAAAGCATCAGTTCCAAAGATACCTTGGCAATATTGCATTTGATTTGTATTTCCTTTCGGGTGTCGATTCAACATATTCGGGTATGGCTAAATTCTATTCGGATTATATATTCGGTGAAAATACTGCAAATACCGACCCCAAAGATTATTATTCAACTGTTGAAACTCTGGGCGTAATAAATACAACAAAAAAATTCTTTGGCATTGATTATAATTCAAAGCAAACTTTGACCGATTTTACTCAGGTTTCAAAAATTGCTTCAGAACTTCAAAAGAACGGCTTTAAAAATATGAACATTAAACTCACCGGCTGGTGTAACGGTGGCTATGAGCACAGTTCATTAAATAGAATTAAAGTGAGTTCTGATGCGGGCGGAGATGACGGATTAAAAGAACTATCTAAAAATCTTCAAAAAATCGGAGTAGGCTTGTACCCGGATATTGATTTCCAAAATGTTTATAAATCCGAAGAAACGCCTTCTTCCGGGGAGAGAGCGGCAACATTGAACAGTTCTGATTCAATAGTTACCGAATACAGCCCTGTTGATTTTATGAAAGAGAAAAAACTTTCAAAATATGTTCTTACAAAAGAAGCGTTTACCGAAAACTTTAATGATTTTATGGAGAATTATAAGGAATATGGTATTAAAAACGTTTCTTACAGAGGTATAGGCAGTGAGATCAACTCAAACTTTAAAGACGATGAATCCTATACAGAGCGTCAGGAAACTTACGAGGCACTTGTAAAACTTGTTGAGTCTGCTAAAAAAGACGGCTACAATATTATGGGTTCGGGCGGTCAGGCCGCTTACCTTAAATATCTTAGCGTAATCAATGAAATGCCTATTGAATCCGCTCATTATGATAAAACCGATTATTCGGTACCGTTTACTGCAATGGTTCTTTCGGGACATATTGATTACACTTATCAGCCTATTAATTTGAGTAACAACAATCGTGGAGATTTGCTTCGTATTATTGAGGCGGGTGCAGGTGCATATTATAAGTTGACAGGAACTTATTATGATGAACTTGCAAATACTTCTTACGATTCGCTGTATTCAACAGTTTACAGTGATATAAAAGACCAAATTTTTGATACTTATTCTTATGTTTCCGATGCTCTCGACGGCGTTTACGGCACACGGATAACTTCGCACGAGCAATTGGCTGACGGAGTATTCAAAACAACATATCAAAACGGTACTGTTATCTATGTAAACTATAACTCAAAAGATTATAAAGCAAAGGGCATTACCGTTGCGTCGCAAGACTATACAAAGGAGGTGAATAGATAATGGCTAAAAGAAAATCACTTGAAGCAAAACAAAAAATAAGCGGTTATTTATTCACACTTCCGTTTGCAATAGGTGCGTTGGTTTTTGTAATATTCCCGATGATTTGTGCAGTCGTTTTCAGTTTTGCCGAAATTAAAAACGGCAGCGGATTTTTAGGTTACAACTACTCAAACTGGGGATTTAGCAATTTCAGCGAAATATGGATGGAAACAACCACTTTCAGAGATGCCGTTTTCGCATCGCTTACCGAAATGCTTTACAATGTTCCGGTTGTTGTAATATTTGCTTTCTTCATTGCGAGTGTGTTAAACCAAAAATTCAGAGGAAGAGGTTTCTTCCGTTCGGTAATGTTTTTGCCGGTAATTATTTCAGCCGGATTGATTGTTACTTTAAGCGGTGACGGACTTATTTCTTCAATCGTATCTTCCGGAGACCGTTTCTCCGAAACGGGTTCGGGTGCGGCAATTCAGGTTACCGATGTGTTTCAAACAATGCTTGAAGATATGAAAATCGCCGACTGGATGGTAGATTTAATCGTAAATTCGGTTTCTAATATCTCAAATATCGTTTCAATGTCGGCAATTTCAATAGTAATTTTCATTGCCGGCTTGCAAAGTATTTCACCTTCAATTTATGAAGCGTCTTATATGGAGGGTGCAACCAAATGGGAAACATTCTGGAAAATCAGCCTTCCTATGGTATCTCCGCTTATACTTTTGTCAGTCGTGTACACCATTGTCGATAACTTTAACGGCTCGAATAACGAGGTAATTACTCAGATTCATACCAAAGTATCGCAGGTTGCCTTTGATACTGCCTCTGCAATGGGCGTAAGTTATTCGTTGATTATAATTGCAATTCTTGTAATCGTATTTGCCGTTTTGAACAAAGTTGTATTCTATCAGGATTAAGGAGGGAAGATTTTAATGAGTACTTTAACAAAAAAAGAGAGAAAATTTGATAAAGTTAAGTTCAAAAAATATTCCCTTAAATATGTAATATCAATAGTTCGTTTGATATTTCTTATCGGAATGAGTTTTGTTGTGCTTTTCCCTCTTTTCCAGAAGATAGTTTTCTCTATAATGACTTCGACAGATTTATATGATGCGACGGTTAGTTACATACCGAAGCATCTTACAACCGCAAACTATGCTGCTGCTTGGCAGAAATTAGGCGGTATTTCGGTAATTTTAAGAACACTCGGCTTAACAGTCGCTTGTTCGTTGCTGAATGTTGCTTGTGCTACCTTGGTAGGTTACGGTCTTGCAAGATTTAAATCGAAAGTTACCGATACCATTTTCTTAGTTGTAATTTTAGCACTCGTTCTGCCGAGTGATTTGCTCTTTACAACCCGTTATATGCTTATGACTGCCACAGGTCTTACCGATACTTGGGTGCCTATGCTTTTGTTCTCGGCAACCTGTACAGGATTTAAAGCGTCGCTTTATATATTCCTTATGCGTCAGTTCTTTAAAGGACAGCCTCACGCTCTTGAAGAGGCCGCTTATGTCGACGGTGCAGGTCCTTTAAAAACATTTATAAGCATTATGCTTCCGGGTGCGGTTTCAATGATGATTACAATTTTCTTATTCTCATTTGTTTGGCAGTGGCTTGATTCATCATATACTTCAATTTTTATGAAGAAAATTGAACTCATCTCAACAACTTACGGTAAGTTGAATTATGATAACAGCGATACATCGGCTCTATCAACTTTGAATGTATCATTAACAAAGGCTGCCGGCGTAATTATCATAATTTCACCGTTAGTAGCACTTTATGCATTCACTCAGAGATACTTTGTTGAGAGTATCAGCCGAAGCGGTCTTGTAGGATAATTGAATTTATCTTAAAAGCCATATGGTAGCAATTAAAATAACAATAAACAACAAGCCCGACTGCGTAAAAAATACGCAGTCGGGCTTTAAGTTGAATTATTTAATAATAAAACCGCCCTCCTAATTAGAACGATAATCTGATTAGGAGGGCATAGTATAAATATTATTTAAGTATTATTACTTTTCAGAAGAAGCCCATTTATCAACTAAGGTTTTAAATGCATTATAAAGATTAGTCTGGTTTTGGTCGGTTTGCAGATTCTTTGATACTGTTTTTAATGAACGGGAACATTCATTAAAATTTCCACTTTCATAATCAGCCAAGAATACACATTTTTCTTCATCTTTTTCGGCTATTACATAACCTCTGCCTACAAAATTTCGAGTAATATTTCCGCTGGAAGCACTGTAAGCTGTGCTGCTTTCTTTAATTCTTACAATAGAACCGGCAATGCAGTTGTTATCATAATAATTCTGTGCAACTACATTAAGTGCATTACCGTTTTCTAAATCATCAAAATCCAACGTTTCATTAATTAAATCCTCAGGACCTATGAGCGTTCCCATTGTAATGGTATAACCGTAATTTTTTGCTGTGTTAATTTGTTCGGAATCAAGATTTGTTACAAATCTAATTCCGTTAATACTACCGAGTCGAATTGAAGCACCCGATTTCATAGAAACATCTATACTTAACGGGCTTATTTCTTCTGTATCCATAACAGTGTCACAATAAATGCAATGTCTTTCCCTAACTCCACTTTTTAAGAAAGTCGGAGCGGTTGTTATAATCCAATTACCTGCGGTGTGACCCTTAGGACTCCAAGTAACATAACTTGAATTTTTTGATAATCTTTCAGTAATATAACCTCTTACCTGATATTTATAACTTGTGCAACTTGCGACAGAACTGTCAATATAGTAATCATCGGTAATTCCTGATGCAATAACGCTGTAACTTGAACTGCTGCCACCTGCATTTCGGTAAATTGAATAAGTAGCAGCATTTGTGCCTTTGTTCCAAGTAAGTTTCGGCTTATCGTTTTCGGTTTTAATCACTAAGTAAGGAATTATCGAAACCGAGGCGTATTTTGAATAGGTATATTTGTCTCCCTTAACCGCTTTTATCATATAATTGTAAGCAGCATACACGGGGACATCTGTATCGGTATATGTTAATTCTGAACTACTGAGAGTTGCAACACTTTGATAAGTAGAATAATTACCCTTAACCTTATAAATTACATAAGATTCTGCATTAGCAGCGGCGGTCCAAGTAAGTAATACATTGCTTTGACCCTTAACCGAGGCATTTAAGGTCGAAGTTCCTAAAACAGGCTCGGGTTCAGCATCTTCGCTTACCGTAATAGTTGTGCCGTAATAATCAAATCCATCTTCAAGTACCGTTGCATTATTACCGCTTGCCAAACTGCCT
>CACYEQ010000034.1 GCA_902773485.1 Oscillospiraceae bacterium | reverse complement strand
GCAGGGATTTAAAGACAATAATGAAAAGGGTGTTAAAGTTAACAATAATACCGAGTATAACAAACTTTTCGAAGAGGCAAAAAGTTTAAAATCCGGCGGTTACCAAGTTGAAATTAAGAGCCCTTATCCTCGTAAACAAAAGCAACATCAAGTAATGTTCTTCATAAATGGAAAGAAAGAAGATGAAGAACGAGTTAAGAGTAATGAAAATCATACTTCTTTGAAAAAACAGAATGAGACTTATGATTTTTCAACTCAAATGAAAAATGCCCTTAATTATGCTAAAAATCATACCAATCCCGAAAAGCGAGGCTACCTTGCAATAGATGTTTATGTTGAAGATGCTGTTCACGGATATAAGAACACTTATAACTCAACCTATAAGGCTTGGTGTAAAAAACATAAAAAGAAATGTCAAAATGAAAAAACAAGAGTTCAGGTTCAGGTTAACATTAACGCTTGGAACAATGAAGATGAGGATAAAGCCACCGCTTCCGTTTTACAGTATGTAAATATAGGCGAAAAGAAAACGCTTTATATTGATGTTTCCGGCCTTGAATTTAATGATATTATTAGCGATAAAAGAGGTATTACGGTTCAACCGCAGTCTTATGAAAATATGGCTAACAAACAACAAGGCGGCAATGATGAAATAGTGGGTATTACCGATGTTCGTGTAAGGTTTTCTGCAATCTATGTCCCGAGTTCATTTGACAAAGGCTTAACAACAACAACCATTAAAACAGATCCTGTAAATAACAAAGATGTTGAAAAAATAGGAAAACTTTATAAAGCGTTACCGAGCCATACAAAAGTTGACCCTTATACTGAAAGTTATTCTAGCTTTGAACAATTGGAAGAATTTTTCAAAGTATGGACAAATGCGTCTTTGGCAACGCAAAAAGAATGTGAAAAGAAATTCGGAATTGACGCTTCTGTACTAAGTATGATTGAGCAAGAGGCTTACGATTATTGGATGAACAATCCTGACGGTGGCAACGGAGATGATTCTTCTCCGATAACAGGCGATATTGCATTTCCTATGATGGCACTTATAATTTTAGGCGTTTCAGGCTACTTGATTGTAAGAACCCGCAAAGGCAAATCTAAACAAGATGATTAAACCAAATTAAAAAGCAGTAGGGTAAAACCTACTGCTTTTTCTATTTAGTAAGAGTTCCGTTTGAAGAATGAATTAAGAATAAAATGTTTTCTTCCTTTAAAGTATCTTTGTTTAAATAAACAATCACATCGCTGTTATCAGAAGTTTTACATTTCACTTCATAACAATATTTTTCTTTTAAAGAGTCGCTTAAAATTAGTGATTTATTTATGCTTTTTATACTTAATTCTCCGCTTATCGCATTTTTTATTTTCTCAGATGTCTGTTTGAATTTTGGAATAACTCTGTTATGATGATTCATAATAAATCCTCTTGCTTCAACGGTTAAAATTTTGCCGTCTGCCAGCGAAACGCCAACTTTTATCAAATCGGAATAACAAATGACTCCTTTTTCATAAACCGCAAAGTTTATTGTTATAATATTATCGAACTTTTCGTAATAACTCTCTTTAAAATCAAGATTATAAAGCGTTTTCAAGTAACTTTTTGCATTATTTAACGCAACTTTTACGCTTAATTTTTTGTTTACCGCTCCCGAAGTTTTGTTTAAATACAAACAGTATCCGCCGTTTTTAGTTATAGCGCAAACACCACCGTTTTTGCCCTCAAATGTGTAACTTTTTATTGCGGAGGTTTCCTCGCCCGTGTAATCAATATCGTTTTCGCCGAGCACACTTTGTGCAACTCGTTTAGCTTCGCTTTGTGAGATTCTAGTTTTTTCTCGCAAATACTGTGGTTTTGCTCTTAATGTGTGTTCTGAAAAAGGTCCGTCGTAGATTAAAGTCGGAAAACTTTTTGTAACTTGCGAAAGGTCTTTAATATTCCCCGAAAACGAAGTCTTTTTTGCGGTACTGTTTAACATGTTTTCAATATCCCCGTCAAAAACCGTGGAGTTTTCAATTTTGCTTTGAAGAATATTAAAATCAGCGTTCAAATTATCGCTGAAATCTATTAGTTTTTTCAACCCCGTATTGGTTTTTGCACTGCTTTGTGAAATCAGCATTGATTTTGAATAATCGGATACGGTAGCAAGGTATTTATATATGTTTTCGGCATTTTCCTGTGCTATCGGAAGTCTTGCCAAACACTCTTTTGCCCCGCTTGCATTTTCGCAAATTTTTGTGCAGTAGTTTGCTTTCATACTGCTTGAATTGCAGTATAACTGCTTTTTTAGATCAAAGTTTATTTCTGAAATTTTTGCTGACATTTCATTTATTGAATTAAAATATTCATCTTCAATTCTGTTTTGCAAATATTTTTTTTGAGTGTAAAACGATGATGTAAAACCCAAACTTACAAGCACCGCAGCAAGTAAATAACTTATTATTCTTACATAATTTCTTTTTTTCAATTTTTATTCACCTTCTTTTTAACTTATTTTACCGCTGTTTTAATAAACTATTCTAAAAACATTGTAAATTAAAACAAAATTTGTTATAATGGTAAAAAACAAGTTTAGGAGAATTATTTTTATGGCTTATTTTGAAACAGCAGATATTCTTTTGCCGAAAAAAATCAAGAATAACTGGGCGGTAATCGCCTGCGACCAGTTTACCTCTGATGAAAAATATTGGGAAGACGTAAAGAATGAAGTAGGCGATGATTTATCAACTATAAATCTTATTCTGCCCGAAATTTATCTTGAAAATAATGCAGATAAAAGCATTGAAATAATCAATAATAATATGAAAAGTTACCTTGAAAACGGAATTTTTGAAGAATACAAAAACAGTATGGTTTTTGTTTCAAGAGTTCAAAGCGACGGTCATACATTAGACGGCATTGTCGGTTGCGTGAATTTAGATGATTATGATTATAAAAAGGATGCTAAAAAACCTATCCGTGCGAGCGAAAAAACGGTTGAGGAGCGTATTCCGCCGAGAGTGAAAATTCGTAAAGACGCAACCCTTGAATTTCCGCATATTTTGCTTTTGATTGATGACCCGGATTTTACGGTTGTTGAAAATGTTAAAAAGCAAATTAAAGAAACCCAAAAACTTTATGACCTTGATTTAATGCTCGACGGTGGTAAAGTTCAGGGATATTTAATGAGCACTGAACAAATAAAATCAGTTCAGTCGGCGATAGATAAACTTGGCAACGGCGATGATAAACTTGTTTTTGCCGTAGGCGACGGCAACCATTCTCTTGCAACTGCCAAAAAATGCGCTGAGAATTCAAAGAGCTACCTTTCAAAAAAGGCGCTTGTTGAAATCGTTAATATCCACAGCGAGGCGATTAATTTTGAGCCGATTTACAGAGTTCTTTTCAATTGCGATGTAAGTAAGGTTTTAGATGATTTTATAAATCAAAACGGCGGTGAATATAATGGAGATAATGCACAGTATTTTACCGTTTGTTTTGGTGATAATTCAAGAAAGATAGGCTTAAAACCTACCTCAAAACTGCCTGTTGGTACTTTGCAGAGTTTTTTAGATGAATATTTGCAAGAAAACATAGAAATTAGAATTGATTATATTCACGGCAAAGAAGATTTGAAAAAACTTTGTAAAAATGAAAACACGGTAGGGTTTTTATTTGAGGGAATGAAAAAAGACCAGTTGTTTGAGGCGATTAAAGCGGATGGCTCGTTGCCTCGAAAAACTTTCTCAATGGGACACGCAAGAGATAAAAGATACTATATTGAGGGCAGAAGAATCAAATGATTTTTTAAGGAGTAGTTAATGGAAATTGTAAAATTATCAGGCGAGGAACTTAAAAAACTTCAAAAAAAAAATTTGGGAATTTTAAAAAAGTTTTTAAAATTTTGTGAAGAACATTCAATCAAAGTTTTCGCCTGCGGTGGCGGGTGTATCGGTGCATTGCGTCATAAAGGTTTTATTCCTTGGGACGATGATATTGACCTATTTATTTTCAGAGATGATTATAATTGGCTTTGCGAAAACTTTAACCGTTTGTATGATACAAATGACCTTTATTTTGAAAAAACAACCAAGAATCACTACACAAGGCTTCAACTCGGTGCAATTGTAGATGAAAACACAACATTTGTAAAAGAAAGACAGGCTGACTTGAAAGATGTTCACCACGGTGTGAGAATTGACCTTATTCCGCTTGACGGTTGTCCGAATTCTCGCTTTAAAAGAAAGTGCCAGATTTTATGGGCGCTTGTGTATTCTATGTTTATTGTCGGCGAACCTCATACCAGCAAAGGCAAGGCACTTGAATTGTTAAGCAAAATGATGTTATTCTTTTTTAAAACGTCAAAATCCCGTTACAAGGTGTGGCATTTTGCAGAAAAAAGAATGAGCCGTTTTAAAATATCGGAATGTGAAAAGGTTACAGAACTTTGTGCTTGGTATCAATATATGGTCAATGAGTATCCGAAATCTGTTTTTGAAAACGCAGTTTTTATGCCTTTTGAAGACACAAAAATACCTTTACCGCAAGGGTATGATACATACCTTAAAATGGCTTTCGGCGACTATATGAGTCTGCCGCCGAAAGAAGACAGAATACCAAAGCACGATATTGTTAAATTTAGTTTGGAAAAGAGTTATAAGGAGTTATTATGATTTGGTCTTATGACGCAAAAAATCGCTTTTTGTTGCTTAACGATATTAGCGAATCACCTACGTTGAGTTTGGAAGAATTTATAAAACTTGAAAGTAAAATTTATAATAAAGATTTTTCGATTTTAGAGTCGGCTGAGCTTTGGGAAATTGTCGAAAAAACAGATAATAAGGCAACGGCTGAAAAAATTTACTCCGCCTTGAAAAAAAGCGAAGAATTAGAATTGCTTAAAAAAAATAAAATCGGGCTTTTATCGGTTAATGATGAATTTTATCCTCAAAGGCTTAAAGAAAAGTTGGATTATTTTCCGCCGTTTTTTTATTTTTTAGGTGATGAAAGGCTTATTAATAAGCCATCAACAGCGGTAACAGGTTCTAGAAACGCAGATGAAAAGGGACTTGAATTTGCTCGTGATATTGGGCAGGCCATTGCGAGCGAAAATAAAATTCTCGTAAGCGGAGGAGCGCGAGGTTGTGATTTTGAGGCTACTGCCGAAGCAATAGAATCAGGCGGAAAAGCGGTTTGGTTTTTGGCGAACCCTATGAAAAATATCTTGAAAAACAGATTAGTAACAGAATGGATTGAATCGGGCAAATTGTGTATGCTTTCTGATTTTAACCCTTTTGGCGAGTTCGATCGAAAACAGGCTCTTGCAAGAAATCGATTTATTTATGCAAACAGCGAAATTTCTTTTGTTTGCGAATGTAAATCCAGAATTTCGGGAACTTTTTCGGGCGCTTCTTTTTGTCTGAAAAATAATCTATCTCAACTTTTTGTTTTTGATAACAACGAAAGCGCAGTAAAAGAGTTAATTTCGCTCGGTGCAGTTTCAATTATTAAATAGTTTGATTTTTTTAATAAATTATTTTATGATTTGCAATATCTTTTTTTGCTTTAATAAGGTATAATTATTTTGCAAAAATTCTAATAATTTTGGTAGTATATATTGAATTCTAGTTAGTTTTGTGTTAAAATAAGCATAACTTGTTTTGAGTGATATAATGAATTAACTGCGAAGAAAAAATTTATATGATATCATTAAAAAATAGTTGGCTGAATTTATTGGCACAATTGCAGGCGTTGCAGTTTTAGAATGTTTATTCAGGTGTTACAACGGTTTTGGTGCAAATGCACTTTTATAGATGATATTTGAAAGTTATTGATTATAGAATTTATTATTACTTTTGTATTTGTTTTCGCTATTTTGGGCATAACTTCAAAAGTTGAAAACGGTAAAGTCGCAGGGCTTGTAATTGGTTTTTTGCTGACTTTGGTACATATTTTGGATATTCATTTTGCAGGTACATTGGTAAATCCTGCCCATTCTTTCAGACCTGCTGTTTTTGCAGGCGGTAATGTCTTGTCTAATGTTTGGGTATTTATTGTCGCACCTTTAATCGGGGTGTTATTGTGGCACTTGTTTGGAAGTTGCTTGACAGTGAATCAAAAACTAATATAAAATATTATAAATGGAGGAATTATATTATGAAAAACAGATTAATTGCGGTATTATTGTCAATTGTTATAGTGTTGACGCTGGCACCTGCACTTGCTTATGCAGATGTTAACGACGATCCTTACGGTTCTGATATTTTTAACGGCTCGTCAGTTGATGATGATACCGACCCCTATGGTGAAGATATTTTCGGTGACCCGACACAGGGACATATTTCATCACATAATGTAACATCATATCCGGCAAAAGCATCTACTTGT
>CACYEQ010000033.1 GCA_902773485.1 Oscillospiraceae bacterium | reverse complement strand
GGTGTTGAGTTTGATTCTTACTTTATCTTCTCTTGATTTCTGTCCGGGAGAGATAAAGGTTCTGCCTATATATTTATTTTTAATAAATCCTATTCCGTAAGGAATACCCGATTGTCTTGAATACCCGATTGCCGCATCAATACCCGAATCGGGAACACCGATAACAACATCTGCCTGAACAGGGTGTTCGAGTGCTAAACAACTGCCCGCTTTAATTCTGGCATTATGAACCGAAATCCCCTCGATTTTTGAATCGGGACGAGCAAAATAAAGATATTCAAAAATACAAATTGTAGGGGCAACCTTTTTGCAATGGTCGGTAATTGAGCGAACACCGTTTTTTTCAAAAATAACAATTTCGCCCGGCTCAACATCACGAATGTATTTTGCGCCTACTGCATCAAGTGCGCAGGATTCAGAAGCCACAATATAAGAGCCGTCTTCTGTTTGACCGTTCATAAGCGGTCTAAAACCGTTTTCATCACGAACGGCGATTAATTTTGACGGCGACATAACCACTAACGAATATGCACCTTTTATTTTAGTCATTGCCCTGTTTACTGCCTCTTCAATTGAGGGAGCACTGATTCTTTCTTTTGTAACTATGTATGAAATAACTTCGGTATCGCTTGTTGAATAGAAAATTGAGCCCTCATTTTCAAGTTGTTCTCTAAGTTCAAAAGAGTTTACCAAATTTCCGTTGTGAGCAAGTGCCATTCTGCCTTTGCTGTGATTTACAACTATCGGCTGTGCGTTAAGTCTGCCGTTGGTACCTGTTGTGCCGTATCTTACATGGCCTACTGCCATATTGCCAAGCCCCAAGCCCTCTAATCTTTCGCTTGTGAAAACATCATTTACAAGTCCCACTTCTTTGTAGTAGTTGAAAATTCCGTCATCATTTACAACAATACCGCAACTTTCCTGACCTCGGTGTTGCAGGGCGTATAATCCGTAATATGTGCTTAAAGCAACATCGCTTTTTTGCGGTGCAAACACACCGAAAACACCGCATTCTTCTCTTAAATTACTCAAAATAAAACCTCACTAAAAATTATTCGCCGAAAACTCTTTTCATCATTTCTTTGTAAGCATCTTCGACTCCGCCCATATCTCTGCGGAAACGGTCTTTATCCAATTTTTCGTTTGTATCTTTATCCCAAAAACGGCAAGTGTCGGGCGAAATTTCATCAGCAAGAACTATTTCACCGTCAGCGGTTCTGCCGAATTCTAATTTAAAGTCAACTAATTTTACACCGAGCCCTAAAAAATAATCTTTCAAAACATCGTTAACTTTAAAAGCCATTGCTTTAATTTGTTCAATTTCTTCTTTTGTGGCAAGTTTTAAGGCGATTGCGTGGTAAGAGTTGATAAGCGGGTCGTGCAAGTCATCATTTTTGTAAGAAAACTCAATAGTAGGCTTATCGAACACAATACCTTCTTCAACGCCGTAATTTCTTGCAAAACTGCCTGCCGAAATATTTCTGATAATAACTTCGAGCGGAACAATTTCAACTTTTTTAACAACGGTTTCTCTGTCGTTTAACTCTTCGATATAGTGAGTTTTAACGCCCTGTTTTTCAAGGATTTGCATAAGGAAGTTAGACATTTTGTTGTTTACAACGCCTTTGCCTACGATTGTGCCTTTTTTAGTGCCGTCGAAAGCGGTAGCGTCATCTTTGTAAGATACTATAACGCTGTTTTCGTCCTTTGTTGCGTAAACTCTTTTTGCTTTGCCTTCATAAAGTTGTTCTCTTTTTTCCATTTTAAATTGTTCCTTTCTGTTATTAAAGATTTTCTAATACATTTTTGTCTTTTTCTAAAACTTTTTCTGCATCTGCAAGTCTTTTTTGTTTAAGTTTTTCGGCGATTTTTTCATCTGATACCGCCAAAATCTGTGCAGATAATAAAGCGGCATTGACTCCTCCGTTAATAGCAACAGTAGCAACCGGTATTCCGGAAGGCATTTGAACTGTTGACAAGAGTGCGTCAATGCCATCTAAATATGAAGATTTACAAGGTATTCCTATAACAGGCAAAGTGGTGTTAGCGGCAATTGCGCCTGCTAAATGAGCTGCCATACCAGCGGCAGCAATCAAAACGCCAAAACCATTTTCTTTTGCGTTTTGTGAAAACTTGGCAGCCTGCAAAGGCGTTCTGTGAGCCGAATAAATATGTACCTCAAAAGGAATTTCCAAACTTTTCAAAGTATCGGTCGCTTTTTTTATGATAGGCAAATCGCTGTCACTACCCATAATAATTCCGACTTTTTTCATATTTTCTACCTCCTTATGAAAAAATCAAAAAAGGGCGCACTCAACCTGTCGTTTTGAGTTGAGTGTGCCCAGACGGTCGGCTTAAAATTCATATAATTTTTCTTACTCCTTTGCGGTGAACTCCGCATTTATCCGTCAGTTATAAGAAAAATATTTTTACTCTATTATTTTAACACAATTTGCAAAAAAGTCAATGTTATTAGGACAATTTTTTATTTTTGATACAATACTTGTAAATGCTTCAAAAATAGTATATAATATTTGGTAAATATACATAAAACACAAGCAAAAGAAGTGAGAATATGAGTATATTAATTTGCCCGGTTTGTTCGGCTGAACTGACCCCAAACGTAAAATCATATAAATGCAAAAACAATCATTGTTTCGATATATCAAAATACGGCGTTCTCAATTTATCGCTTAACAATAAGTCTTCTAAAAAGAGGCACGGAGACGATAAGGCGATGGTAATTGCTCGAAAGGATTTTTTAGATAAAGGCTATTATAATCCTATTAAAACGGCGGTCATAACTCTTTGCGAAAAGTACTGCAAAAATGCCAAAACTTTAATTGATGCAGGTTGTGGCGAGGGGTATTATACAAATTCTGTTACAGATGTTTTGAAATTAAAAGAGATTTACGGTGTTGATTTATCAAAAGACGCTTTGCGGTATTTTAAAAAGCGAAACGAAACCGCTTTGCCGATTGTTTCAAGCATTTTTAAAATGCCTTTTGAGAAAAATGAAGTCGATTTTATTTTAAGTATGTTTGCACCTGCTGCTTATGATGAATTTTTAAGGGTGTTAAAAAAAGACGCTTATTTTATAAAAACAAAGGTAATGAAAAATCACCTAATTGAACTAAAACAAGCAGTTTACGACAATCCTTATTATAATGATGAAGAACCTGACGAAATAGTCGGCTTTGAAAAGACAGACGAAATTATTACCGATTACAAAACGCTGATGTTTGGCGAAGATATTAAAAAATTATTTTTAATGACGCCTTATTATTATAAAACAAGTGAAACCGACCAGAAAAAGTTGGATTTGATTAAAAAAATCAGTGTCAGCGTCAGTGTAAAAACCGTTGTTTACAGAAAAATGTAAACAATTTAACAAAGAATTGGATAGTTGTTTAAAAAATGTTCATCAAATAAAAAAATAAACATTTATAATAAAAACATAAAGTTTTGGAGGAAAAAATAATGGCAAGTATGAAAGTAATGGTCGTTGATGACGACAATAACATTTGTGAATATTTAAGACTTTATCTCGAAAAAGAGGGCTATTTGGTTGAAATTTTTCACGACGGAAAAAGTGCGGTCGATGCTTTTTCAAAATATGACCCAACTATTATTCTGCTTGATGTTATGATGCCTAATATGGACGGCTGGCAGGTTTGCCGAGAGTTAAGAAAACAAAGTCAGGTGCCTATAATAATGCTCACCGCAAAAGGCGAAACTTTTGATAAGGTTTTAGGGCTTGAACTCGGTGCTGACGATTACGTTGTAAAACCGTTTGAAGCGAAAGAGGTTATTGCGAGAATAAAAGCAATTCTTCGCCGAAGCGGTTATGCCGATAATCAAACAGTTAAAAAAGTCGAGTTTGAAAAACTTATTATCAACCTTACAAATTATGAAATGATTGTAGACGGCAAAGCGATTGATACACCGCCGAAAGAGTTGGAACTTATTTATCATTTAGCATCAAACCCGAACAAGGTTTATACCCGTGACCAATTGCTTGATGAGGTTTGGGGATTTGATTATTACGGCGATTCAAGAACGGTAGATGTTCATGTTAAAAGGCTTAGAGAAAAATTAGAAGGCGTTTCAGATAGGTGGGCACTGAAAACCGTTTGGGGTGTCGGCTATAAATTTGAAACCAAATAAGGATGAATAAAATGCGAAAAAGCATATTTATAAGATATTTCAGCACAGTTGCAATAATAGTTTTTTTAAGTTTTACTTTCTTTTCGGGAATACTTATAATAAATTCACAAAGGCAATGGGTCAGCGATAAGAATAAACTTTTATCAAAAAATGTTGAAATTGCCGCTGCAATGCTTTCCGAAAATTCAACCGAGCAAAGTATAAACGCTATGGAGGCGATAAGCCAAATTGTTGATGCAACTATTTTTACGGTTGATGAAAACGGTAGGTGCAGTTTTGTTATAGGCAAAGATTCGCCCGATTATGACAGCAGTATTGATAAATCTATACTGAAAAAAGTGCTAAAAGGTAAATATACCGAAACAGGACTTCTTGCAAATTCGCTTAACAGAAAATGCTTTATTGTCGGCGTGCCGATAATTGAAGACGGCGTTGTTCAAGGTGCAGTTTTTGCGACCGTTCCTATGAAAGAGGCGAATTTATATACAATTTCAACTCTTAAAACGGTGCTTTTGTGTGCAGTTATCGTAATGCTTATAGCGTTTGTTGCAACATATTTTGCATCTGTTCAGATGACAAAACCGCTTCGAGATATGGCACAGGTTGTAAAAAAAATCGAAAGCGGAGATTTTTCGGCAAAAGTTCCCATTAATCGGCGTGATGAAATAGGGCTTTTAGCCGAGGCGATTAATAAAATGACCGTTTCGGTAGGAGCTTTGGAAGAAATGCGAAGCAGTTTTATTTCAAGTGTTTCACATGAACTTAAAACACCTATGCAAACTATTTCGGGATTTGTTGACGGAATTTTAGACGGAACAATTCCCAAAAAAGATACCGAAAAATATTTAAGAATAGTTTCTGATGAAACCAAGCGACTTGCAAGGCTTGTAAACTCAATGTTACAACTCTCCCGACTGCAAAGCGAGAAAATAAAACTCAATAAAACCACATTCAATTTTTCAGATATGGTTATCAGCGTATTTCTTTCCTTTGAAAAAAAGGTTGAAGATAAAAGAATAGAAATTGTCGGTCTTGATATGTTAAAACCGATAAGCCTTACTGCCGACAGAGATTTAATATATCAGGTTATTTACAATTTAACTGAAAATGCAATAAAATTTACGCCCGAAGGCGGTGAAATCTCGGTAAACTGCGAGTGCGAAAAGCAAACTATAAAATTTATTATTAAAAACTCCGGCGAGGGACTTACTCAAAGCGAAATGTCTAAAATTTTTGAGCGTTTTTACAAAACCGACCGTTCAAGAAGTATAGATAAAACAGGAATGGGATTTGGTCTTTACATTGTAAAAACAATTGTTTCGCTTCACGGCGGAAAAATCAGCGTCGGAAGTGTTTTAAACAAATATACTCAATTTGAGGTAATTCTGCCTGATAAAGAGGTCATAGCAGAAATAGATACCCGTAAAGAAACCAAGTTTAAGGAGAAGAACTAAAATGAACGAAGAATTTAACAGTAACAAAAATAATGAAAACGAGGAAATAAAAGAACCTGTTCAGCCTGAGACCGACGGTTCGCAACAAACGGATAAACCTGAAAATAACAGCGAATATCAACCGACTCAAAATGAGCCTGAGCAACCTAGGGAACCACATAATGAGCCTGAACAACCCTTTGTTCAACCGCAACCCCAATATGAGCAGAAACATTATGTGCCTAACGGATTTTACCCTGCAAATATGCAAAACTCTCCCAAGGGCAGTAAAACAGGCTTGAAAATATTTGCCGTAATACTTGCTGTTGCACTTATTTTTTCGGCAGGAACGGTTGCAGGAAGACTTTTCAACGTCAGTTCTGATTCAAAGTTGACTTCTAGCAGCGATTCCGAAGGCTCAATGAAATATAACGGCGAAGATATTGATGTAAACGAAAGCGATTCAAACAATTCAAATTCTGATATTAAGCCTGATTCAAATGGTAAATACACCGCTGAGCAAGTTGCAAAATTAGTCGGCGAATCGGTTGTAAACATTCAGGTTTATTCAACCACTGATACTTCCGCAGGCGCAACTGCTTCGGGTGTAGTTTTAAATAAAAAAGGTTATATTATTACAAACGACCATATTTATTCGGAAGTTAAAAACGCAAAATTCGTAGTAAATTTGAGCAACGGTAAAAGTTATAAAGCCACTTATTTAGCAGGCGACAAGCGTAGTGATATTGCTGTTATAAAAATTGATGATGTACCGAGCGATTTAAAACCTGCAACTTTTATTAAAGATTCTTCAAAACTTTCGGCAGGGGAAGATGTAATTGCAATAGGAAGTCCGGGCGGGCTTTCGGGAACAGTAACAAAAGGTATTGTTTCTTATCCGTCAAGAAGAATTACTTCTTCATCTTCTTCAAATTCAAACAGCTCAACCTCAGCCTATTCTATGAGGGTTATTCAAACTGATGTTGCATTAAACCCGGGTAATTCGGGCGGTGCACTTGTAAATATGTACGGTCAGGTTGTTGGAATTTCTTCTTCAAAAATTTCCGCAACGGGTTACGAGGGCCTTTGCTTTGCAATTCCCGCAAACGATGCAATTAAATATGCGAAAAGCCTTGTTAAAAACGGCAAAGTTACAGGCAGAGCAAAACTCGGCATAACTTATACCGAAATTTCTTCTGCTGTCTCTCTTGTAAACGACCTGCCTACGGGACTTCGTATACAGGAAATCAGTGCAGACAGCGACCTTTCAAAGAAAAATATAACAACGGGCGAATCGGGCGATATTATTACTAAAATAAACGATAAAAAGATTACTTCTAGCACAACCGCTCTCGATATAATCGACAACAGCACCGCAGGTGATGAAATTACGCTTGAAATTTACTCTGTAAGCACAAAAAAAACGAGCACTTATAAAATAAAATTGCTTGAAGATACCTCAAACACAAGTTATTCAAACGAGATTCCGCATTCAACCACCCCAACAGGCGGAAACTATTACTATTACGGCGACGGCAATGACAGTAATCAAAATCCATTCAGTTTCGGCAATTGATTATCAGGGGGAAATAAAATGTTTAATGCAGAAGAAGTGAAAAACCAATGTGTAAGTTGGATAAAAAAGTTTTTTGATGAAAACGGTAAAGACTGCAATGCAATAGTAGGCATTTCGGGTGGTAAAGACAGTTCGGTAACAGCGGCACTTTGCGTGCAGGCGATCGGTAAAGAGCGTGTTATCGGCGTGTTAATGCCTTGCGGGGAACAGTCGGATATTTCTTATTCGCAAATGCTTGTTGATTTTTTGGGAATAAAGAATTATACGATAAATATAAAAGAAGCGGTTGACGGCGTAAAAAACAGTATGCCGAAAGATTTTCCGTTAACTGCTCAAACATTAACAAATCTTCCGGCCAGAATAAGAATGGCAACGCTTTATGCCGTTGCACAAAGTAACAACGGCAGAGTTGCAAACACTTGCAATCTTTCGGAAGACTATGTAGGTTATGCTACTCGCTACGGCGACGGTGCGGGCGATTTCAGTCCGCTTGCCAACCTTACAGTTGCGGAGGTTAAGCAAATAGGAAAATTGCTCGGTTTACCCGAAGAATTGGTTGAAAAACCTCCTATCGACGGGCTTAGCGGTAAGACTGATGAAGATAATTTAGGGTTTACCTACGCTGTTCTCGACAGATATATAAGAGAGGGCAAAATTGATGATGAAGAAACTAAAAAACGAATTGATTATTTGCACGAAATAAATCTTTTCAAGTTGCAGTTGATTCCGTCTTTCAAGCCTGAAAACTGAAAAGTATGGTTGTAAAAAACAATGAAAATATAATAAAAACTGCCTTGAAGCGAAGTCAAGGCAGTTTTTGATTTAACTGAATATATTCTACTGTTTTTTTGCGGTTAATTTTTTAACTAAAAGCAATACTGCAATTGTTAAAACAATCATAACAGGAAGCACTACCCAAGCACTTTGAACAAATCCTGCAAAAATGTATCCTACAAACGAAATTCCTGCAACGGTCAGTGCATAAGGCAACTGCGTTGAAACGTGGCTTATGTGGTCGCACTGCGCACCTGCCGAAGCCATAATAGTAGTATCGGAAATAGGTGAGCAATGGTCGCCGCAAACTGCACCTGCCATACAAGCGGAAACAGCAATAATTGTAATTGCACCGTCGGTTCCTGAGAAAACGCTTAATACTATCGGAATAAGAATACCAAATGTACCCCAAGATGTACCGGTTGAGAATGAAAGACCTACTGCAATAAGGAAAATAATTGCAGGTAAGAAATTCATAAGTCCTGCGGCAGAACCCTCGATAAGTTGTGAAATATAGATTTTTGCGCCGATGCTGTCTGTCATAGATTTAAGAGTCCAAGCGCAAACCAAAATCAAAATTGCAGGTACCATTGCTTTAAAGCCTTCGGGAACAGAATCCATACAATCTTTAAACGAGATTACTCGGCGACACAAGAAATAGATTACTGCGAAAATAATTGTAACAAATGAGCCGTATACAAGACCTACCGAAGCGTCACTTTGTGAGAAAGCGCCGATAAAATCGTACTGATAATCACCGCCTGCTTCAAAAAATCCGCCCGAATAAATCATACCGAGAACGCAAGCGATAATGAGAAAAATTACCGGAATAACCAGGTCAATTACCTTGCCTTTCGGATTAACTTCTTCCGACTCATTTTTATTTACAACACTTTTTGTTGTAAAAATATCGCCTTTAAATTCAGCGTTATACTCGTGTTTTTTCATAGGACCGAAGTCGAATTTTGCAACTGCCAAAACAATCATCATAACAATAGTTAAAATTGCATAGAAGTTGTAAGGAATTGCGTTTACAAAAAGCGACATACCGCTATCTTCACCTGCGCCTTTTGCAAAACCTGCAACTGCGGCAGCCCAAGAGGAAATTGGAGCGATAATGCAAACAGGAGCGGCGGTAGCGTCGATAAGATAAGAAAGTTTTGCTCTTGAAATTTTCTTTTTGTCGGCAACAGGACGCATAACCGAGCCTACGGTCAAACAGTTAAAGTAATCGTCAACAAAAATAAGTACACCGAGTGCAATTGTAGCAAGTTGTGCACCTACTCTCGATTTTATATGAGTAGAAGCCCATCTACCGAACGCTGCGGAAGCACCGGTTTTGTTCATCATAGCAACTAATGAGCCAAGCAGTACCAAGAAAATTAAAATACCGATATTATAAGAATCGGCTACGGTGTCAATAAAACCATCTTTAAACACATGAGTCATTGTTGTTTCAAGGTTAAAGTTTGAATAAATCAAACCACCCGATAAAATACCAATGAAAAGGGAAGAATAAACCTCTTTTGTAATAAGTGCCAAAATAATTGCGAGCAACGGCGGAACTAATGCCCAAAATGTTGCGTAATTGCTGATAGACTCACGAACTTTTGTAATTGCTGTTTCAATGTGATCCTCAAAACTTTTATCGTTTGTAAGGTTGTCAGCATAAGAATCAACATAAGCACTTGCCGACTCATCTTCCGAAAGGTCATAGTCAACCGCTTCGCCGTCAACCTCAACGCTGAAAGAGGATTTACCTTGCTCAACAGCCTGTTTTTCACTCTCTGCCCCTGCAAATACTGCACAAACCGATAAAACAAGCAACACAATTATACCGGCGGCAAAGAATTTTTTAAATTTTGCCATTTTTCCTTCTCCTTTATAAATAAAAAATCCGTAAAAGCAGAACGCTTTTAACAGATTTCTCAAAGTCTTGAAAAATGATAGCGCTCCACATTAATTAATGTGACAGTGCATTATATATTATATAATGCCCCAATTAAAAATTTTCGGCAAAAAAATCTTTAATTTCGGCGGTAAATCCTTTTGCTTTGAATAAAAATTGCCAACATCAAAGTTACTTATATTTACCGCACCTCTATCATATTAAATTTTACTATTTCATGATAATCTAATATATACAATTTGTCAAGAAAAACTTTGAATATCAAGGTTAATATAAAAATAATCAACTCTTGATTTTATATTCTATACAAATATCTTTTAATTCACATTCATCACATTTTGGTGTAGGTGCTTTGCAAACATCTCTGCCGAAATGCACTATTCTGTGGCAAAAATCAGATGATTTTTCAGGTGGTAAAATCTTTTTAAGCGCAATTTCAACCTTGTAAGGGTCTTTAACATCAACAAGACCTATTCTGTTTGAAATTCTTATCAAATGCGTATCTGTAACAACCGCAGGTTCCCCGAAAATATCGCCCATAATAAGGTTGGCTGTTTTTCTGCCGACACCTGAAAGCGAGGTCAGTTTTTCAATACTATCAGGAACCTCGCCACCAAAATTATCACGCAGTTGCTGACACATTTTAACAATATCTCTCGCTTTGGTTTTGTAAAGTCCGCATGAGTGAATGATATTTTCTATATCGCTTACATCGGCCCCCGCAAAATCATTAACGCTTTTATATTTTTCAAAAAGCGGTTTTGTTACAATATTAACTCTTGCATCGGTGCATTGCGCCGAAAGGCGGGTTGCAATAAGTAATTCGTGAGGTTTTTCGGCTGTAAGCGAGCAAATCGCTTCGGGGTATCTTTTTTCAAGTCTTTGGGCTGTTATTAACGCTTTTTCTTTTTTGGTCATATTTTTCACCGCTTTTTTTATCCTTATTACATTTTACTCTATTTTTATCAAAAATTCAACAATAATAAATAATTATACAAATTGTATAATTTATTACATTTTTCAAAAAAATAACATTTATGTAATTTTAACATTGTTGAAATTTAGTTTACATAAAAATGGAATTATTTTTAAATTTTAAATAAAATTCGTTGAAATCGGCCTATAAATGTTGAAAACTATGTTGAAAATGTTAATACTATTTGTAGAATTATTTTTTTACAAAAAATTATGTCGAATTATGCAAAATAAACAATAATCAATAAATATAACAAAAATTGTTTACAATGAAAGTGTTTTGTGGTAAAATACATTTGTATATATTGATATTAAACATAATTTATATAAATGGGAGTGAAAATATTTGCTTCGTAAAACAAAAAAGAATTGGGGAATTATTAGTCTTGTTATTTGGGATGTTGTTTCGATAGTCGCTACTGTGTTTTTGAGTAATCTTTTGTTTTTTTATGATGATTACGGCAGAGAAAACGCTATTTGGTGGAATCCGTTAACTTGGGTTTCCGCACTTGCTTTTAAGAATCCTGATGACTATATTTTCCAAAATTACAGTCATCTTGTGATGTTTATTGTTTTTGCGGCTGTGTTGTTTATTTTTTTAAATGCCATTTACGGCAATTACACAAGTTCGCTTAAACATTTTGGATTTGGCGAAGTAGTTAAGAATATTTCGTCAATACTTACTTTTGGCGTTGTATTTTATGTACTTGATATTTTGTTTATCAAGGTTTATGAAAATAACGAGATTCAGTTTACTTTGCTAATGACGGTAATTCTGCTTGTATTTTCTCTTGCAGGCAGAAGTTCGGTAAGAATATTCAGCGAAATTCATGCAAAAATTAACTCGGTTTCTGTAAGAAAAGCGGGTGAGCAGGTAAGAACGCTTATTTTCGGTGCAGGCGAGGCGGGTGCTTACTTTTGTGCAAAGCATAAAAGAGATTTATATACCAACGTAAAGCCCGTTGTTTTTATTGATGATGATGAATCGCTTATTCATACAAAAGTCCACGGTGTATATGTTTACGGCGGGTCGGACAAGTTGGAAGAAGCAATAAAAAAATATGATGTTGACGAAGTTATTGTTGCAATTCCTACCGCTTCAAAGCAGGTTTTACAATCAGCGGTTGATGCTTGCAGAAATCAAAAGTGCAAAATCCGTCGTTTTGGCAATGTTGATGATGTTGATTTATCCAATGTTAAAATCACCAATATCAACCTTGTTGAATTGTTACGAAGAGATAAAGTTAATCTTAATATGAAAGCGGTTCAGCAGTTTGTAAGGGGCAAAACTGTTTTGGTAACAGGCGGTGCAGGCTCAATTGGTTCGGAAATCTGCCGTCAGGTTTTGGGGTTTGGATGTGAGCACCTTGTAGTTTTTGATATTCACGAAAATGGTCTTTTTGAGATTGAAAACGAACTCAAAAAAGATTATAACGGCAAATTCAGTCTTCGTTTAGGCTCAATAAGAGATGAAAAACGACTTTCGGAAGTATTTGGAGAGTTTGATATAAAACTCGTTTTCCACGCGGCAGCACACAAGCATGTACCGATGATGGAATATTCACCGAAAGAGGCTATAAAAAACAATGTTCGCGGTACAATAAATGTTGCGATGCAGTCTATTATTCACAAATGTGAAAAATTTATTTTAATATCTACGGACAAAGCGGTTAACCCTACAAATATAATGGGTGCATCAAAAAGAATTGCCGAGCAGGCAATACAATTGCTTGATACTATGTCTGATACAGATTTGTCGGCGGTAAGATTCGGTAATGTTTTGGGTTCAAACGGCTCGGTTGTTCCTGTTTTCAAAAAGCAGATTGAGCAGGGCGGTCCGGTTACTGTAACTCACCCCGATATGCGCAGATATTTTATGACTATACCCGAAGCGGTACAGTTGGTTTTGGAAGCGGGCGCAATGGCAAAAGGCGGCGAGATTTTTGTTCTTAATATGGGGAATCCTGTTAAGATTTATGACCTCGCTTGCGATTTAATCAGACTTTCGGGATTAGAGCCGGAGGTTGATATTAAAATTGTGTTTACAGGACTTCGTCCCGGCGAAAAGTTGTTTGAAGAAATAAGTATGCGTGATGAAGATGTTACAAAAACACCTAACGAAAAAATCTTTATTATGAAACCAAAAGAATACGATGAGTCGGAATTATCAGCGAGAATTAAAGAACTTGAAAAATCTGCTGTGAACGATTCACCAGAAGAAATGTTTAAACTCGTAAAAATACTTGTTCCTACATTTAAACATAAATAGAACGCCGATATTAAGAGTGAAAGAATATGAAAAAATTTGAAAATTTACCGCTGAGATTTCAGAATAATGCGGTCAAAGAATATTACGATATTTTATCGCATAAAAAAGTCAGCCTTTTTTTTAAAAGGCTGCTTGATTTTTTGGTATCATTTATTCTGCTGTTGCTTTTTTGTTGGTTTTTTGTAATTATTGCGGTTGCGGTAAAAGTTACTTCAAAAGGCAAAATAGTTTTTAAGCAAAAACGAGTAGGAAAATACGGTAAATGTTTTAATGTTTTGAAGTTCCGAACAATGGTTACTGATGCAGAAAAACTCGGTAGGCAAATAACCGTAGGCGAAAAAGACCCGAGAATTACAAGTATAGGGCATTTTTTGCGTAAGTTTAGGTTAGATGAGTTTCCGCAGTTAATAAATGTGCTTAAAGGCGATATGAGTTTTGTAGGTGCTCGCCCTGAAGTGCCTCATTATGTTGAAAAATATACCGATGAAATGATGGCAACGCTGTTGTTGGAGCCCGGCATTACGGGAACTGCTTCGATTTATTTTAAAGACGAGGCTTCTATGCTTGAAGTTGAGCCTGACCCTGAACTCTGTTATATTAATCATATTCTGCCTAAAAAAATGAGTATGAATTTGGATTATTTGAAAAATCTTTCGGTGGGTTATGACTGTAAAATAATATTTAAAACAATTTTTGAAGTTTCAAAAGGTTAGTCGAGTACCTCGACACGCTTTTCTTCGGGTCGAATGCTTCGACACCCAACTCTTCGGCGAGATGTCTGATAATACTATATAGATTTGTAGTACCTCAGTGTTAAAGTTTTGATTTAACTTTGAGATTATATTTTTAAATATAAAACAGGGTGGGAGATTTCTCCCACCCTGTTTTGTATAAATGCTGAGATTCTCTGCTCTATTATGATAGCAACATTCTATCGTTCGCAAACTCGCCGTTGCTTGCCTTTGCAAACAAATCAAGCAAGTCTGAAACTTTAAGATTTTTCTTTTCCTCGCCGGAAATATCGTAAATAATTCTACCCTCGCTCATCATAATAAGGCGGTTTCCGAGTCGGATTGCATCTTTCATATTATGAGTAATCATAAGCGTTGTAAGATTATTTTCGGCAACTAGTTCTTCGGTAAGCGAAAGAACTTTCGCCGCTGTTTGTGGGTCGAGTGCCGCTGTATGCTCATCAAGCAAAAGCAACTGCGGTTTTTTTAGCGTTGCCATTAAAAGTGTTATTGCCTGACGCTGACCGCCTGAAAGAAGACCTACTTTTGAAGTTAATCTGTCTTCAAGACCGAGGTCGAGTTTTTTGAGCAATTCTTTATAATGTTCTTTTTCACTCGAACGAATCCCGGGAACCAGCGTTCTCATTTTTCCTCTGCGAGATGCAAGTGCGAGGTTTTCCTGAATTTCCATATCGGCAGCGGTACCTGTCATAGGGTCTTGGAAAACTCTACCGAAATATTTCGCTCTTTTGTGTTCGGCGAGTTTTGTAATATCAGTATAGTCGGTACCAACTTTGATTGTACCGCAGTCAACAGGGTAAACGCCTGTTATCATATTAAGAAGCGTTGATTTTCCTGCACCGTTACCGCCGATAACAGTAACAAAATCACCCTCGTTTAGTTTTAAATCAATTCCGTTTAGTGCTTTCTTTTCGTTAATAGTGCCGGGATTAAAAGTTTTATAAACTCCTTGTATTTCAAGCATTCTCGGCACCTCCCTCGCTGTTTTTTATCTTTTTCGGCGCAATTCTCGATTTCCAATAAGGAATACCGAGGAATATTGCAACTACAACTGCCGAAAAAAGTTTGAGGTCATTTGCATCAAGACCGAGTTTCAAAACGAGTGATTGGACTATAAAGTAAATTACACCGCCGATAACCGCCGATAACAGACGAAGTGCAAAGTTTTTGAAAATCTTTGAAAAAATAACTTCGCCGATAATAACAGCAGCAAGTCCGATTACAATTGCACCTCTGCCCATATTGATGTCGGCACTTCCGTCAAACTGTGCTAAAAGACCGCCCGCGATTGCCACAATTCCGTTTGAAACAATAAGACCGATAATTTTTCTTGTATCTGTATTAATTCCGTTTGCTCTCGCCATAGACTGGTTACAACCTGTTGCTCTGATTGAATGACCGAGTTCCGTTCCGAAAAACCAGTAAAGAATTGCAATAACAGCAATTATAAATGCTGAAACAATTAAAATTGTTGTGCCTAGTTTATCGGTATTTGAAGTTACTATCAAATCATAATTTCTTCCGGAAATAGGGGAATTTGCCCTGCCACTCGCAATACGCAAATAAATAGAATATAATGCAAGTTGTGTTAAAATACCGGCAAGAATTGCGGGTATTCCGAATTTTGTATGTAAAACACCTGTTATAAACCCTGCAACACAGCCCGCAACAAACGCAATTACAAGCGCTAAATAAATATTCATTCCGCCTGTGGTCAGCGTTACCAAAACTACACCGCCTATACCTAATGTACCGTCAACGGTTAAATCGGCAAGGTCAAGTATTTTAAATGTGATGTATACACCTATCGCCATAATGCCCCAAATCATACCCTTGGCAACAGGCGACGGCAACGATTGTAAAAATTCAAACATTTAAGTTTTGCTCCTTAGTAAAATAAAAGCGATAAGCGTTTTACTTATCGCTTTTAAACTTTTAATTTTATATTATTCAGCAGAAATTGCCTCGTAATCGCTCGGAATTGTAAGACCTAATTTTTTCGCTCTGTCAGCAAAATATTTTTTGGTTAAATCTTTTGCATACTGAACTTTCATTGTGCCTGCGTTTTTGCCGTTTGCCAAAATATCGTAAGCCATTTCACCTGCTTTGTAGCCGATATCATAGTAACTGATTGAAAGTGTAGCAACACCGCAAGATTTACAAATACCTTCTTCGCCTGCAATCAAAGGAACTTTTGCAGGCTCTAAAACATTGTTAATAGCCTCGCCGTTTGAAGCAACTGTGTTATCAGTAGGAGCGTAGATTACATCACAATCTTTTGCTGCCTGAGTTGCAACATCGGTAACATCTTTTGTATCAACAAATGTGTAGTTTTTAACTGTAAATCCTAATTTTTCAAGAGAAGGAGTAATTGTATCTGCCTGATATTTTGAGTTAGCCTCGCTTGAACAATAGAGAATACCAACTGTTTTAGCGTTAGGGAAAATTTCTTTTACCATATCAGCCTGTTTATCAAGCGGAGGTAAATCAGATGTACCGGTTACATTAAAACCTGTTGTGCCTTTCCAATCTTTAATATCAAGAGCAGTAGCATAGTCGGTAATAGATGTAGCAATAATCGGAATGTTTTCTGTTGCCTGTGAAGCGGCGGTCAAAGCGGGAGTAGCATTTGCCATAATGAGGTCATCATTATCAGAAACGAATTTTGAGCAGATAGTTGTGCAGTTGGTTGTTTCGCCCGATGCATTCTGCTCATCAAATGTAACCTTGTCGCCGAGTTTCTTTGTGAGTGCGTCTTTAAAGCCTTTTGTAGCGGCGTCAAGAGCCTCATGCTGAACTAACTGACAAATACCGATTTTATAAGTTTTGTTAGATTCTTTTGAAGCGGAATTGTCAGATTTTGAATCACCGCAAGATGTCAAACAAAATGCGCCCATTACCACGCAAAGAGTAAGACAAACAATTTTTTTGATTAACTTGTTCATTTTAGTTTATCTCCTTAAAAATATTTAATTAAAAGTCGAACGCTTTTAAATTACTATTTATTATACACTAATAAAAGTAATAAGTCAATAATATTTTTGTACAGCACTTGATTTTATCAAATTTTCATCAAAAAGCTGATCTATAATTAATATGCAAGAATATTTGTGCTTGAAAATATTGGTTTTTGATGATATAATAAAATAGGAGTATTTTTGAACTAAACTAAATATAAATGGAGACTATATTATGAAAAAAACTCTATGTTTTCTTGTTAGTATTTGTGTTTGCTTTTGCACTTTTGCTATCGCATCACAACAAAATATTAGGGCAGATGATTTTTCGCTTTCTGCAACCGAGTTTGTTAAGAAAATCGGCGTGGGTTGGAATTTGGGCAACACGCTTGATGCTCATCCGACTTGGGGTATGAATAAAAATCCTACCGCTTATGAGCAGGAAACAGGTTGGAACAACCCTTATACATCTACTAAAATGATTGATTTAATTAAATCTTCCGGATTTAATGCAATAAGAATACCTGTAACCTGGTATCCGCAAGTTACTGCTAATAACGGTACTTATTCTATAAAAACCGCTTGGATTAACAGAGTAAAAGAAATTGTCGATTATTGCATTATGAAAGATATGTATGTAATAGTTAATATGCATCATGATGACCATAAATGGTTAAATATTTCCGCAACCGAAGAAGATTGGGAAAATGTAAAAGATAAATATACTCAACTTTGGGTGCAAATTGCTGATGCTTTTAAAGATTATGATGAACACCTTGTTTTAGAAGGTGCGAATGAAATTACTCCTACTTATGCATTTGACGATAATTACGGTTATTCCACCGAAGAGGAAAATGCAATTGACAAAAATCATTGCTGGTGGGGACTTCACAATCCGGAATCTCCCAGCCGAGTAAACGAGTTATATAGGATTTTTTATAAAATCGTGAGAAAATCCGGTGGTAACAATGATAAGCGTTATCTTTTGTTGCCTACTGTGGGCGCGCAGGGTCATTATAACGGCTCATTTCTTGAAAAGATTTATATGCCGGCAAAAGACAATCGTATGATAGTTGATATTCACTGGTATAATAAGGACAATGTCCAGATGAACAGCGAAGAAAGAGCGAAATATATCGCTTATTGGAAATCGTTATCTAAAAGCAGAGGATTTGCTGTTATTTTGGGAGAATGCGGTCTTTATGAGAGCGAAAGTTCAACCACAAAAGTGGAATGGGCAAATGCTTTTGTTAAACAGGTAAGACAAGAAAATATACCTGTATTTCTTTGGGATGACGGCGGCAATTTTAAGATTATGGACAGAAAAAATGCTGTTTGGACTTCTAAAAGTACAGAGTATGTTAAAGCAGTAATCAATGCAGGAAAAATTTCGCAATCAACTACCAATGCTACTGCAACACCGCCAAAGCCTGTTATGGGAGACGTTACGGGTGATTATTTAGTAAAAGCAATAGATGTTTTAATATTTAAAAAATATCTTGCAAAAAACACTATTCCGTCTGACTGCACAGTAACTGTCAGAACTGTTGATATGAATTCCGACGGCAAATTGGATACGCTCGATTTATTACTTATGAGACAGAAAATCGTAGGTATTAACTAATTAAAATAATAAAATAAATTGCCCTACAAAAAATATTGTAGGGTATTTTTGTAAAAAGAGGTGTTTGTTTTTGATTAAACTTTTAAAAAAATATACCGAAATTGATTCGCCGTCAGGCTCGGAAGAAAAATTGCGAAGAGTTATAATCGAAGATATTAAAAGTTTTGCCGATGATGTAAAGGTAGATAATTTAGGAAACATTATTGCGTTTAAAAAAGGCAGAAACAGAGCAATAAAGAAAGTTATGCTTGATGCTCACATGGATGAAATCGGCTTTATGATTTGCGGAGTTGATGATAACGGCGAGTTGCGATTCAGCAATCTTGGCGGAATAGACTCAAAAGTGATTTTCGGAAAACGGGTTAAAATAGGCGAAAATTACGGAATTATCGGCGGTGCGGCGGTTCATCTTTTAAAAGGCGATGAAAAAACAGCAGTAAAAAATCCCGATGATTTGCGTATTGATATAGGCACAAAAACTGCCGAAGAGGCGGAAAAACTCGTTAAAATAGGAGATACTGCGGTCTTTGATACCGAATTTGTCGATATGGGCGAGAAAATTTGTGCAAAAGCGCTTGATGACCGAGTGGGTTGCGCCGTTTTGGTTAAAATTATTAAAAGCGAACTTAAATATGATATGTGGTTTTCATTTTCGGTGCAGGAAGAAATCGGATGCAGAGGTGCAGGCGTTACCGCTTATAGTATCACGCCTGATTGTGCAATTACGGTAGAGGCAACAACCGCTGCCGATATTTTCGGTGTTCCGAATGATAAAAAAGTTTGCGAAGTCGGCAAAGGTGTCGCCCTCTCGCTTATGGATAACGGCACGCTTTACAATAAAGATTTGGTAAATAGAGTGCTCGCACTTGCAAAAAAGAACGGAATTTCGGCACAAAAGAAAACGGCGGTTGCAGGCGGTACCAATGCAAGCGTTATCCATAAATCCCGAAACGGAGTTAAAACGCTGAATCTTGCCCTGCCTTGCCGTTATATTCACTCGCCGAACAGTATTGCCGCAAAATCAGATGTCGAGAATTTGTATAAACTTACTCTCCTTGCCGCCGAGCAGATGGCAGAGAATAATCTATGATAAAAGAAGTTGACATAACCGAATTTTTTTCGGAAGAAAATTTGTTTTTAATAAAAATAAAATCAAATTCGCTTTGCTACCAAAAATTTTCTTTTTGCGAAAATTTTTGTCAGATAAAAGACGGCAAAAAAATCGCTTTTATTAATTTTTTAAATAAAAACGCAACATTGTTTGCCCTGCCCGATTCTGATTTTGAAGAATTAAAAACATTTCTTTTATTTAAAGGGGTAAATAATGTTTTTTGTGATGATTTTGTTTCGCAAAAACTTAAAATTACACCTTCAACAAAAGGATTTATTTTAAAATATTCGGGTAATGCAACAAGGCAAAAAAGCAATAGTTTTTGCTTTTTTCCCGATTATAAAATTGTTTATAACTTGCTTAAAAATGATTTTGAAGTCAGTGAATACAATCATTTTGTTTCAGATTTGTCTTACAGAGTAAAAAATGGTTTTTCAAAATTAATATATTCCGAAAAAGGCATCATTTTTTCGGGTTGGGAAACCGAAAAATCGTCGGTTATCTCTGCACTTGCAGTTTACATAACCGAAAGAGAAAAAGGAAAAGGAACTGAACTGTTAAATTCGTTTTTATCTTTGCAAAGCGGTAAAAATATTTATGTTTACTGCGAAGAAAAAATGTTGAATTTTTATAAAAAAAGAGGATTTAAAGTTAAAGGAAGGTTTGTAAATGGAAAATATATTTAATATTTCAAAAGAAACGCTTCGCCTTACAAAAACAGCGGAAGATAAGGTTAAAGAGCAGTTTAAAAAGATTGATGAAATTACTGAATATAATCAAAACAAAGTGCTTAAAGCCTTTATCGACAATGGTGTTTCCGACAGTTGTTTTAACTCAACTTACGGTTACGGTTATGATGATAAAGGCAGAGATACGCTTGAAAAAGTTTTTGCACAGATTATGGGAACAGAAGACGCAATAATTCGTCATAATTTTGTTTCGGGTACTCACACAATCACAGTCGCTCTTTTCGGTATTCTTCGCCCGAATGACACTTTGCTTAGCGTTACGGGTATGCCTTACGACACCTTGCGAGGGGTAATAGGCATTTCGCCGAAAGACGGCTCGCTTGCAGAGTTCGGAGTAAAATACGACCAAGTTGATTTAGACAAAAACGGCGAAATCGACCTTTTGGCACTCGAAGAAAGGCTTAAAAAATCGCCTGTCAGAATTGCATATTTCCAGCGAAGCAGGGGCTATGAAACTCGCCCGTCTTACACTGTTGAAAAATTGCAAAAAGCGATAGAAATTGTCAAAAAATTTGCCCCCGAAACTATTGTTATGGTCGATAACTGCTATGGCGAATTTACTCAAATTAAAGAGCCTTCAAATGTTGGTGCTGATATAATTATGGGCTCGCTGATTAAAAATGCAGGGGGCGGAATTGCACCTACGGGAGGCTACATTGCAGGTAAAGCGGATTTGGTTGAAAAATGTGCAAACCGCTTAACTTCGCCCGGAACAGGAAAAGAAATAGGTGCAACGCTGGGCAATTCGAGAGAGTTGTATTTAGGCGTTTTTAACGCTCCTCACGCAGTCGGCGAAGCGTTAAAAACTGCTGTTTTTGCAAGCAAAATTTTTGAAATGTCGGGATTTGAAGTTACACCGAATGCAGATGAAACAAGGGCAGATATTATTCAAACAGTTATCTTAGGTTCCCCTGAAAAACTAATCGGTTTTTGCGGCGGACTGCAAAAAGGTATGCCGATAAATTCCTTTGTTACTCCCGAGCCGTCAGAAATGCCCGGCTATGATGACGCGGTTATTATGGCGGAAGGTTCGTTTACCGCAGGTGCAACAATAGAACTCTCGGCTGACGGACCTCTTCGCCCTCCTTATGCCGCTTGGATGCAGGGCGGGTTGAATTATCACAGTGCGAAAACAGGTATAATGCTTGGTATAGATGCAATGAAACAAGCGGAGAAAGAATAATGGCACAGATTTTTTCAAGAACCGAATTGCTTTTTGGCGAAGATAATATGAAAATTTTAAAAAACAGCCGTGTTGCAGTATTCGGCGTAGGTGGCGTAGGCGGTTACACCGTTGAGGCGCTTGCTCGTTCCGGTGTTGGCAGTATTGATATTATTGATAATGATGTTGTCAGCCTTACAAATATAAACAGGCAGATAATTGCAACGCACGATACTGTCGGCAGAAAAAAAGTCGATGTTATGAAAGAGAGAATTTT
>CACYEQ010000032.1 GCA_902773485.1 Oscillospiraceae bacterium | reverse complement strand
GGTGCCGGAAGCGGGGGTCGAACCCGCACGGTATCGCTACCACTGGATTTTGAGTCCAGCACGTCTGCCAATTCCATCATTCCGGCTAATATAATTAAACGCTTTTTGCAAGCTCCTAATTATTATACAATATTTATTTAATAAAATCAAGTGTTAATTTAAACTTTATTCTTTAATTTCCCATTTTTTGTTGCATACTTTCAACGCTTGTTTTCTATGAGTTACAATTATGCAGGTTTTCGTCTTTAATTCCATAAGATTTTCAAGCACTTTTGCTTCTGTTACTGCATCCAAAGCGCTGGTAGCCTCATCAAGCAAAATAATCGGTGCGTCGCTTAACAATGCTCTTGCAATTGCTATTCGCTGAACTTGTCCTTCTGAAAGTCCTAATCCTTTTTCGCCGATAAGCGTATCTATTCCGTTTGGCAATTTATCAATAAACTCATTTGCACAAGAAAGACGCAATACTTCCTCAACTTCTTCATCGCTAACATCATCATTAACAAAAGTAACATTATCTTTAATAGAACCGGAAAAAATTAAATTGCCTTGCGGAACAAATGAGAATAATTTTCTGGTTGAACACGAACAACTGTATGTTTTGTCTTCGCAAACTATATCAATTGAACCATTCTGCGGTGAATAAACGCCTAACATAATCTTAAATAAAGTGCTTTTTCCGATTCCGGAATGACCGACAATTGCCGCAAAATCACCTTTATTAATCTCAAAATTAACATCTTTAAACACATTGCTCTCTTTTTTGTATGAGAAAGTAAGATTGTTTATTTTAATTGATTTCATTTTTCCGTAAACTGATTTAATATCAAAACCCGGTATTTCATTTTCTTCATCTTCAATATCTTCTATTTCCATAATTCGTTCTGCGGAAGCCATTGCATTGTAATATTGAGGAATTATGCCGGAAATTGAAGAAAACGGTTGCTGAACCTGACCTATAAGTTGCATAATTGATGTAAAAGTACCGTAAGTAAATGACTTAAAAAACATCAATTTTGTACTACACCAAAGAAATGCAAAAATATAGCCTAACGCTATTCCACTGTGATAGCCAGCTCCTGTAAAAACATTAAATTTTGCTTTTTTCATTTTTGCTTTAAACAGTTTTTTCTGCAATTTATCAGACTTTTCAGCCATATTTCCCTCATTAGAAAACACTTTTACAGCCAAAAGGTTTGACAACGATTCATGCCAGAAAGAACGAACTTTGTCGTCCTCAGCCTGAACATTTTTGTGTAATTTTTTCATTTGTTTGCGTAAAAGTTTTGTAGTGAAGAATACGAATATTCCTCCAATGCCGAAAACAAGAGCAAACCAAGGCTCATAAGAAACCACAACAGAAAAAGCAAATACCAGTTTAATAATTAAAGCAAAAAAGTTCGGAAAAACGCTTGTTACACAACTTACTATTATAGAAACATCGGATGTAAGTCTATTAAGCAATGTTCCACTGTGATACGAACTAATTTCATCATATTGTTTACGAGTGATTTTTTCAAAAAAATTTGCTTTCATATTCATTTCAATTGTCGCTCTGCAACGCTCAGTAATATAGTTTGATACTGCGTTGAATACTATATTAAAAGCAAAATTTCCAATAAACAATAATGCAAAGAAAATGAACATTTCTTTGTTTTTATTTACCGCATTATCTATAATATACTTAGAAATTATTGCGCCTATTGTACTGCAACAAGCAAGCAACGAATTAAGTATTACAATAAAAACAATAATCGGAAGTTGCTTTTTTATAGAATCTAATATCCATTTAAGCGGTGTTCCTGTTTTTTTAACGCCTTTCACCTTTTAATTTCCTCCAAATTTTAGACGGGTTTTTAGTTACTGATTTTATTTTATAAAAAAGCTGTTTGAAATTTCTGCGTAAAAAGAGTTCAAAATAATATAAATTTCTATTACCTTTATTCCCCTCGTAGTAATCCTCGTCTATGTAAACGCCTTTGACTTTTGCAACAACCATATCAACAGTAATGCCTGTTTCAATTACAGACTGATTATCACCACATAAAAACAAGTCGTTTCCTTTTTTTTTTACAATTCTGTGTAAAACATATTTATCATTTCTTCGGCGATATAAAACTATGTCATTTTTCGATAAAAGACCCGGTTTTACTAAAACAACCGAGTCTTTTCCTTGTCTAATAAGTGGCAACATGCTTGTACCGCGAGGATAAAGTCTAAACTCGCCATCTCTTGAAATAACGTCCTCAATTAGTAACACCATTTCTTTCATTGGAAGACTAATCAAGTAAATTCTCCTCTCTGAGTTTAGATACAAATTTATCAACTGCATTTGAAGCGGTTTCTTCATCTAAATCTTCATAATATTCAAGCATTTTTTTAATAACTTCTTCTTTTGTAGTTTCCTCTTGCATATTATCAAATAAAAACTTAGCAGAAGAATTCAATGTTAAAGAACCATTATATATTTTGCTTAATTCACCTGTCGCCAGCACCAAATAAGAGCCGGCAACTTCACGAATAATAAAACCGCTTTTAATCTTCATTACTTAATACCATCTTTCATTATATTATAACTCAATTCTGCAGCAGAAATATTCATATTACATTTCAAATGCCAAACATCAACTTTTTTTAATGTAATATCCAACAATTCAAGCATTTTTGCGATTGCTTCAGGTTTATCGGGAATATAAAGTTGATTTACAATCTTTTGAACAGCAATTTGCATTTCATAAGGCTCTATTGTGTTTTCTTTTCCTCTTTCTATGAAGCAAATCGCTTTTAGTTCAGCAAAATCATTCTTATTATACCCTTCTTTACCGCACCACGGAGTACCGTAAATATATGGCTTGTTATTTTTAATTCTTATAATAGGCTTATCTCCGTTAATAACCGATACCTTTTCACCTAAAAGTTTTTTCCAAAGCTTTATATGAGTAGTTTTGCCCGTACCGCTACTTGCTGTAAATGCATAAGCATAATTACCTACTTTTACAACAGCAGAATGTAATAAAAAAGCATTATAATCAGGTAATTTTTTACAAATTTTACGGTAAATACAAATACTTTCAATATAACCGTCAGAATAATTGCCGTTAGCAACCTTTTTTTCGGCTTCTAACTCTTGTTTTGTTACACATACTGAAAAATCATAATTATTATCAAATACTATATAATCTTTGCAATTTTGTTTAACAAAATCAAACGAATTATCAATAGAAATAACTAATTCAGCAATTTTTATTCTAAACATATCAATTAAAACGGATCCACAACTGCCGGATCATTAGTATCTCCGTCGATTATTTTATAGGTAAAAGTAGTTTTACTTGCTTTTGATTTCTTTGCCTTCTTTTTATTATCAGCCTTTGTTGTTTTTTCAGAAGCATTGTTAGAATTCTTTACTTTTGAAATTTCCGTTTTCTTTTCACCGTTTGAATCTAAAATATTATTTCCTTTTTTATCCGTAATATAAACAATAACCGTTTCAACTTCTTCTTCCGCATTTGTAGTAACAGTTGAAGATTTAGATTTATTTGTAATTGTTTTTACATTGTTATCTTCGCTTTTATCGTTACCGCAAGCAGAAAAGCTTAACAAAATTGTGCATAATACGACGACTGAAATAACATAAACAAAAATATTTTTCATTTTTATGATTGTCCTTTCAAAATATTATTAATAGTTTGGTGAATACATTCCCATATCGGAAGCGTAATAACCGATTGCAAGTAAATCTTGTAAATCGATTGCTCCATCACCATTATAATCAAGTTTTGTAGTATCAAATGTGCTTATTTTAGTAGTGTCATAACCTGCCAAATATTTTTCAAGTAAATTATAGTCGGCAGAGGTAAGTTTATTATCGCAATTAATATCACCTTCAACCGTGGTACTTGCGGCAGAAACACCGCAATAGCTTGCAACTAAAACGGCAATTACCATAGACAAACTAATAAATAATACTTTAAACTTATTCATTATTATTGCTCCTTACAAAATTCTTTATATAATTTTAACATACAATTATACTAATTGCAAGTGAAAATAACAAATACCCGTCAATTTTTTGTCGGGCGTTGCTAAAAAAGTTAAGAATTTTGTTCAATATATTCAACGATATCTCCGACTGTTTTTAAAGAATCAGCCAATTCTTCCGGAAATTCCATAGAAAATTCATCTTCAAATGTCATTATTAAATCTACAAAGTCTAAACTATCAGCATTAAGATCATTAACTAAGTCTGTTTCTAATGAAATATCTTCCTCGTTTATGTCAAACTGACCTGCTAAAATACTTACAACTTTTTCAAACACCATATATATTTCCTCCGAGAAAATAGATTTTATAGTTTACAAATTAATAAAAATCTGTTATATTTATTAATAATGTAACCTTACAAATAAATAATATGAGAAAAGTAATGATTTGTCAATATATTTTTTCAAAATTTTTTAAAATATTTTAGGAGCAAAGTATGAATATATTTCTATGCGGATTTATGGGAAGCGGTAAGTCAACCGTTGGAAAAGCATTAGCGGAAGATTTGAAAATTAAATTTATTGATTTAGATGACGAAATTGAAAGCAAAAATCATATGAGTATTAATGAAATCTTTAAAAAATATTCGGAATGTCATTTTAGAAATCTGGAAACCGAATCACTTAAAGAAGTTTGCAAAAATGATAATCAAATAGTTTCGCTCGGCGGAGGAACGCTTTTAAGAGAAGAAAACACAAAGATAATTAAATCAAGCGGAG
>CACYEQ010000031.1 GCA_902773485.1 Oscillospiraceae bacterium | reverse complement strand
TTTGCAAAAATGATAATCAAATAGTTTCGCTCGGCGGAGGAACGCTTTTAAGAGAAGAAAACACAAAGATAATTAAATCAAGCGGAGTATTAATATATCTTGACGTTAATGAAGATACTGTTTATAGCAGACTAAAAAACGACACTTCACGCCCTCTTTTAAATGTTGATGACAAATTCAGCGTTATAACAAAAAAGATGTCTGAAAGAACTCCCATATACCAAAATAATGCGGATTTTATTGTAAATGGCAACCATAATCCCGAAAAAGTTGTAAATTTTATTAAAAAAATCATAAATATTAAAAAAAATTAATTTACTTTATAAAAAAAGTGTGTTATACTACTTATAGTATACCAAAGGAGAGATATTTTATGGACGACAAGACAATACCGTTTTCACTTGGCGATGAAAGAGATATGCAAATCAGAATGGTGCTAAACCAAGTTTATGAAGCGTTAAAAGAAAAAGGGTATAATCCGATAAACCAACTTGTCGGCTATATTCTTTCTGAGGACCCGACATATATTACAACACATAAAGGTGCCAGAAGTTTGATTTGCAAAATTGACCGTGATGATATTTTGCAAAGTTTATTTAAGTATTATTTAACAGATAAATAGTTTTTGCCAAAAATCGCTAAACGCTCAAATCTTTAAGATTTGAGCGTTTTTTGTTTTTTTATAAACTTCTGTATATCATCGTTATTTCCCGCAACCATTAAGTGTTCGTTTTCGGTAAAAACATGATTGGCCGTAAAAACAGGATTCAGATTATTATCAATTTTTACCCCTAATATCGTTAAATTATATTTTGCTCTTACATCAATCTCTTTAATTGTTTTTCCCACCCAGTCACTTGGCACTTCAATTTCAAAAGCAAAATATTCGTCAGTTATTTCAATGTAGTCATAAACAGTATCCGCACTGTATTTTACAGCAACTTTCTCTGCCATATCTTTTTCAGGGTAAACTATCGTATCGGCACCTATTTTCTTTAAAAATTTTGCATGCGACTGTTCTCTTGCCATAGATATAATTTTTTTTGCACCTAGTTCACTCGCCATAGCAGTAATCTCCAAAGATGATTTAAAATCTTCGCCTATACAAACAAAAACATAATCAAAATCTTTTACGCCAACATCTTTTAAAACCTGTACTTTTGAACAATCGGCAATTATACAGTTGCTGACATCATCGGAAACTTCTTTAATTGCTTCTTCATCTTTATCTATTATCATAACTTCGTTGCCGAGTTCACACAGTTTTAAACTCAGATATTTACCGAATTTTCCTGCACCTATAATCAAATAACTTTTCATTGTTTCACCTATCCTATACTAATTTTTGTTTCAGGCCGTCTTAAAGAATATACCTTGCTCTTTGCAAATGATACCGCAAAAGAAAGACTGCCTACTCGTCCGCAATACATCAAAATCATAAGAAGAAATTTTTCTGTTCCCGTTAAACTTCTTGTAATGCCAGATGACATACCCACAGTATCAACCGCCGAAAAAGTTTCTATCAAAACATCTCCCAAATTAAAGTTGTGGCAAATGCTAATTACAACAGCAACTATCATAGCGAGTGAAAAATTAACAAAAAACACTGCGAGTGCTTTTCTTGCTGCATCTTGTTCAAGCCTTTTTTTGAAAATACTAAGGTCAGGTGTACCTTTTAATGTTGCTACAAAACTTAAAATAATCACAAAAAATGTAGTTGTTTTTATACCACCTGCGGTAGAACCGGGACTTCCGCCGATAAACATAAGAATTACGCTGATTAGTTTTGAACCGCTATCTAACTTTCCTATATCACAGGTATTGAATCCTGCCGTTCTGGTTGTCACAGACTGAAAAAATGACTGTAACATTTTTGAAATAACTGGCTCGTTTTCAAGTTGCCTGTTAGGCAAACATTCGATTATAAGAAATAGTATTGTTCCTGCAATCAACAAAAAAGCGGTTACACTAAGAACTATTTTTGAATGCAGTGAATACTTTTTAAAGTTTAGTTTATATTTTAATATATCGTCCCAAACCAAAAATCCAATTCCACCAATTATTATCAATGTAGATATAGTTATATTTACTGTAAAATCATCTTTATAATGAGTTAAAGAGGAGTATTCGCCAAAATGAGCGCCGAATAAGTCAAATCCTGCATTACAAAACGCTGAAATTGAATGAAAAACTCCATAAAATATTCCCCTACCCACGCCAAAATCAAAAGAAAACCTAACTGCAAGAATAAAAGCTCCTATAAATTCAACAAGCAATGTGCCTTTTATAATTCTTTTTGTGAGTCCAATAATTCCTCCGGGATGATCAATATTTACGGATTCTTGCAAAACACCCCTTTGTTTTAGTGAGATTTTTTTGCCAAAAGCAATTGAAAATAGAGTCGCAATTGTCATAAATCCGATTCCGCCTATTTGTATAAGCAAAATTATTATCGTTTGACCAAAAAGGCTCCAATAACTGCCTGTATCTTTTACAACCAATCCTGTAACACAAGTGGCTGAGGTTGATGTAAACATACTGTTAAAAAACGAAGTCCATTGACCTGTTTTTGAAGAAACAGGCATACATAACACAAAAGTCCCAAGTAAAATTATAGAAAAAAATCCTATTGCCAGTACCTGAACAGGTTTTAATTTTATACTTTTCATTTTTCACCATTCTTAAAAATAAGGTCGGCTATGCTTGCCGACCTTATTAAAATTTAAAATTAATACATACCGCCCATTGAACCGCCTGCCATACTTGCTGCTGCGGCTGCTTCTGCTGCTGCATCTTCTTTATTATCAGATACTAAACTTTCGGTAGTTAAAATCATAGCGGCTACCGATGAAGCGTTTTGAAGCGCGGAACGGGTAACTTTTGTAGGATCAACAATTCCGTTTTCAATCATATCGCCGTAAGTTTCGTTGTATGCATCAAAACCATAATTAACCTTATCTGATTCAAGGATTCTTGCAATAATAACGCTTCCATCAAGACCTGCGTTAAAAGCAATTTGACGAACAGGCTCTTCAAGTGCTTTAAGAACAATTTTTGCACCTGTTTTTTCATCGCCTTCAAGTGTTTCAACAATGTTTTCAACTGCCGGTATAGCATTGAGCAATGCAGTACCTCCACCTGCAACAATACCCTCTTCAACAGCGGCTTTTGTAGCAGACAAAGCATCCTCAATACGAAGTTTTTTCTCTTTCATTTCAACTTCGGTTGCTGCACCTACTTTAATTACTGCAACACCACCCGAAAGTTTAGCAAGTCTTTCTTGCAATTTTTCTCTATCAAAATCTGATGTGGTTTTCTCTATTTGAACTTTAATTTGTTCGCATCTTGATTTAATTTCATCTTGATTGCCAATTCCGTCAACAATTGTTGTATTTTCTTTTGTAATCTTAACAGTTTTAGCGCTACCACACATATCGAGAGTTGCATCTTTAAGTTCCATACCAAGTTCATCGGAAATTACTGTACCGCCTGTCAAAATAGCAATATCCTGTAACATTTCTTTTCTTCTGTCGCCAAAGCCCGGTGCTTTTACAGCGGCACAGGTAAATGTACCTCTTAATTTATTAAGAACAATTGTAGAAATTGCGTCGTTTTCAACATCATCAGCAATAATTAAGAATTTTTTGCCGGCCTGAACAATTTGTTCAAGAAGCGGTAATATTTCTTGAATATTAGAAATTTTTTTATCGGTAATAATAATAGCAGGATTATCAAGTTCACATTCCATTTTATCGGTGTCTGTTACCATATAAGGTGACAAATAACCTCTGTCAAACATCATACCCTCAACAACTTCACAAGTTGTATCAGCGGTTTTTGACTCTTCAATAGTAATAACGCCCTCGCGAGTAACTTTATCCATTGCATCTGCAATGAGTTCGCCTACATAATCATCAGCAGATGAAACTGATGCAACTCTCTTAATATCATCAGAGCCTTTAACAGCCTGCGAATTATTGATAATTGCTTCAACTGCAACATCAACTGCTTTTTTCATACCTTTTTTAACAACCATAGGATTTGCACCTGCGGTTACATTTTTCATACCTTCTCTAACCAAAGCCTGCGCGAGCAATGTAGCAGTAGTAGTACCGTCGCCTGCAACATCATTAGTTTTAATGGCAACCTCTTTAACAAGTCCTGCACCCATATTTTCAAAATTATCCGAAAGTTCAATCTCTTTAGCAATTGTAACACCGTCATTAGTAATCAAAGGTGCACCATATTTTTTATCAAGAACTACATTTCTGCCTTTTGGACCCAAAGTCACCTTAACAGTATTTGCAAGTTTATCAACACCTGCTTGCAATTTTTTGCGGGCATCTTCACCGTAAATTAAATCTTTTGCCATAATTATAAGCCTCCTTATTCAACTATTGCCAAAATATCAGACTGGCGAACTATAATATAATCTGTATCTTCAACTTTAACTTCTGTTCCTGCATATTTGTTTAAAAGCACTCTGTCGCCTACCTCAATATACATGTCAACTTCCACGCCGTCAACAAGACCGCCCGGACCTACTTCAACCACATCTGCTATTTGCGGTTTTTCTTTTGCAGAATTTGTTAAAATAATCCCGCCTTTGGTTGTTTCCTCAGCCTCTTCCATTTTAACGACAACTCTGTCTAACAATGGTTTTATTGTCATAATATTACCTCCGTAAAATAAACTGTGCCAACTTTTGACATATCTATATTTTAATACATTTTTTTCAAAAATCAAGAGCAAAACCGCAAAAAGGTCAAAAAAAGTCAAAGATTAATAATTTGGTAATAATTTGTTAAAATTTACACCTAAATTTTAACTTCTGAAATACATATATAACTGACACTTTATATTTCCGTTGTATAATTTTCTGCGTTTATCGGCAACTCTTCCAAAAATATGTTCAAAGTTTTCGTCCGGTGTAATAATATAATATTTTTTACCTTTTTCTTTTATGAATTTTTCGCCCATAATTTTATATAGTGATTCAGCTTGCTTTATGTCGAGCAGTCGCTCACCATAAGGTGGATTAGTAATTACCAAACTTCTGTCATTCGGTAAAACAAAATCTTTTATATCACACTTTGAAAGTGAAATTTGATTATCTACACCTGCTTTTTTTGCGTTAAAACTTGATATTTCTAACGCTTTTTCATCAATATCTGAGCCGTATGCTTTAAATTCTCCTGATTGCTTGATTAAATCAATCGCTCGCTCTCGCTCTTCTATGAAAACATTTTGGCTAATAAAATCAAAACTTTCTGATATAAATCTCCTTTTAAGACCCGGCGCAATATTGTTTGCTATCATTGCAGCTTCTATTAGAATAGTTCCCGAACCGCAAAACGGGTCATAAAGCCTTGTGTCGTGATAAATTCTTGCAAGCAATGCAAAAGCAGCGGCTAATGTTTCTTTTATCGGCGCTTCGTTTGCAACGGCCCTATAACCCCTTTTATGAAGTCCCTCGCCTGATGTATCAATCATAATTGTAACTTCATCTTTTAATATTGAAAATTGAATCTGATATTTTTTCCCCGTTTCAGGAAACCAATTTATTGAATATTTTGATTTTAGCCTTTCTACGATTGCTTTTTTTATGATTTTTTGGCAATCAGGTATTGAATGTAATGCAGAGTTTAATGACCAACCTTTTACAGGAAAAGCGTCATTT
>CACYEQ010000030.1 GCA_902773485.1 Oscillospiraceae bacterium | reverse complement strand
TTTTTCAAAGTTTTTTTAGCGTTTCTGGTTTTCCAATCTTTTGTATCTACCGACCAATAATAAAGTGACATTCCCTCTTTTTTACACTCGTTTCGTATCGTTTGAGTTGTGTTGCCTCCTGTTGAACGGAAAACGGTAGGACGGGAACCTGTTATTTTCTCAATTATATCTGAACATTTTGAAATATCAGAAGCAGTTACATTATTTCCGTAATGATTATGTTTATATGTGTGATTTCCGATTTCACAATTAAGTTTAACTTTTCTTTTAATATTTTCGGGGTTGTTTTTGGCATTTTCACCTACTGCAAAAAAGGTTGCTTTTACTTTATATTTTTCAAGAACATCTAGAATTCTTTTGCTTGCCCCCGCATAATCAGGTCCATCGTCAAAGGTTAAAGAAACAACGGGTTTTCCTTTAACAACTGCAACCTTTTTTGTTTCTTTTTTTACCGTTGCCGAAACGCTTTTACTGTAATCACTGTAATATTTCACACCTTCAAAAAGCGTATATGAACGAAGCCTCAAATAATAAGTATTGCCCTGAATAAGATTTTTTATATCATAAGTAATAGTTGAACGCTCATCTATTTCAACAATCTGTGCATCTGAAAAATCGCTGTTTAAGGCAAATTCTATTTCGTATCCCGTACAGTTTATGCCACTGCTCCAATTAACGGTTAAAGCGGATTTAACATCATTTGTAACGCTTGAAATGTTCTCGCCCTTAGGCAGGGTGAAAGTTTCAACAGGCGCACTTTGTTTGCTCTCTTTTTGATAACCAAAAAAACTTTTGTAAGCGGAAATTTTAAAAGTGTAATAACTTTCCATATCTAGATTTTCCACTTTATAATCGGTAATACTGCTTTTGTCAATTGTCTTTATTAAAGTATATTGTGTTGAGTTTTTGTTTTTTTGATATATTCTATAACCCGAAGCACTAGAATTTTCTTTCCAACATAGGTGCTCGAATGTAAGCCCACGCTCTTTTATTCCGAAATTTTTAACTTCGGTAACATTCAATCCCGCAACCGAATATGCAAGCATTGCCGACAGCACTACCACCGCAATAAATCCGGATATAATTTTTATTGCTGATTTCATTTATTAACCACTTTCTCTTAAAAAATTAATTCTTATAAACGCTTTTGATAAGTTTATTCTTTATAACATCAAATTCCGATTTTGAAATGCTTTCGGGATAACTCATAATTCTAAGCGGTAAAGGTTTATCACCCTTGTTAAGCGGTGCCTGATAGTATTCAAAATCGTTATACTTAAACCTAAGTTTTTTATAAAACTCAATTCTTTTTACATTCATTTCATTATATGGCAATTCTACTTCCAGAATAACATTATTTTTATTTTTGCACTGCAAAAGTTTCATCATTTTTCTGCCTATCCCCTTTCCCCTGAAAGGTTCTTTAACTGCAAAATGCTCAATAAATGTAAATTCACTCAAATGCCAAAAAGCCATTATACCTATTAATTCATCATCTGAAAAGCAAAAAAGAATTTGATAAATATCTTTTTCAAGCAATGCCTTTTGATTTTCAAAACTCCTGAATTCCTCTTTTAAAAAACTGCTTTCAAGGATTTCAAAAAAACTTTCAAACAATTCATTTGAAATGTTTTTACCCGATAATATTTTAAATTCCAATATTTTCACCTGCTTGTTAATATAATAACATAAAATCGACAGTTTTACAATAATTTTGTTGGTTGACTTAAAAAAAATATTGTGTTATAATGTTAAAATATAAAAAAGTATCAAAAAGAAGGGGTATTGATGAGAACTTTTTGGAAAATAATATTATGTATTTCATTGGCAGTTTTGTTTTCCTGTTTGGGGTTCTTCGGTTATCAGTATTTTCAAAATCAAAAAGATGATGATATTGCAGAAGTTTACACAAAAACAACCGAAGCAACTACCGAAAAACTTCCCCCAAATCCTATTAATTTCAAAAAACTGAAAAAAACCAATAAAGACATTTATTCTTGGATAAAAATTAAAAATACCAACATTAACTACCCTATTTTGACAACTGAGAATAAAAATGATAATAATTATTATTTAAGAAAAAATATTTATGAAAATTATGATAATCAAGGCGTTATTTTCACGCAGGATTGCAATAATACAGACTGGTCTGACAGAGTTACGGTAGTTTACGGTCACAATATTTGGACAAGAGGAACTATGTTCTACCAGTTGCATAAATTCAGAGATGAAGCGTTTTTCAAGAAAAATAAAAACATTGTAATTTATGCTCCGAAAAGAAAATTGACTTACGAAATTTATTCTTCTTTTGAGTATGACGACCGTCATATTATGAACGCGTTTGATTTTTCAAAAGACGAAGATTTTATTACATTTATAAATACAACGCTCTACCCTGTTTCTTTAACCAAAAATGTAAGAGAAGGCGCAAACTTTACAACAAACGATAAAATGATTGTTCTTAGCACTTGCATTAAAAACAAAGATAATTCACGGTATTTAGTTGTAGGAAAGTTGATTAAAGATGAAAAGACAAAATAAAGGTCACAACAAACTATCTTTTTTGAAAAAGAGTAAAAAAGTAGGCTATGTTGGAATGACAAACACTTCCAATTATGAAGAAAACTACTATAAAATGGTGGACAACAAATCAAGTGGCAAGCACAACAAACATAAAAAGCACAAAAAACTAAAAAAAGTGTTGCTTATTATTCTTTGCATTGTTTTGGCACTTGTAATTATTGCGGCTTCGGTTTTTGCTTACCTTTATTACAGCGGTAAAAGTCAGTTTAAGCAAGAAAATGTTAACATTAATCTTCCTGCCGAGGTGCAAGCGAAAGATAATGGTAAAACCATCACATACAAGGGTAAAAAATACACTTATGATGAAAACATAATAACAGTTTTATGTATAGGTGTAGATAAAGATACCAAAACACAACAAAAAACCAGTGTTTACGGCGAAGGCGGTCAGGCTGACGCACTGTATCTTGCTTGTATTGATAACGCCGAAAAGCAGTATAACATTATTTCAATTAACCGTGACTCAATGATTGATATTGATGTTTACGATGTTACGGGAAAATATCTAGGTGTTCAGAATTTGCAGGCTTGTCTTTCATTTGCTTACGGCGACGGAAAAGAAAAAAGTTGCAAAAATACTGTTAAGGCTATTTCCAGAATGTTGTATAACATACCTATTAATACCTATTTTTCGCTTAATAAAGCATGTATTCCGAATCTTAATGATATGATTGACGGTGTTGAGGTCCCTGTTTTTGACGAAAACGGCAATAAAACAGGTAAAACAACATTTTTAAACGGACAAGCGGCATATAAATACATTCACGACAGAGATATCTCAAAATTAGACTCAAATGTCGTACGAATGGAGCGTCAAAAGAGTTACATTCAAGCGTTTGCAAAAAAAGCAATTGCAAAAACAAAAGAAGATATTTCAACTCCGCTTGATTTGTTTGATACTATTTCTTTGTATTCAACAACCTCGCTTAATGCCTCTAAGATTACCTATTTAACAACAAATGCTTTTTCCGACAGAAACGAAATAAATCTTAACTTTAAATCTATTAAAGGAAAACTGCGTGCAGGCGATGAGGGCTATACTGAATTTATTATTGACAGCGATAAATTAATGGATTTAATTATAGATGTTTTCTATGATGAAGTAAAATAAATTATTAAGGAGATTTTTAAGATGAAAAAAATATTGTCTTTAACATTGGTGGTTATAATGTGTTTTGTATTCGCTTCGTGCGGTGCAGTTGAGCGTGATGAAAATTATGAAGAAGAAACAACAGCAGTCGAAGAAGTTCCCGAACAGGAAACAACAAAGTACGAAGTAACAACTCAAAAAGATACAAAAACTTATCCGAAAGTTGAAATCGACGTAAAGAATTACGGTACAATCAAACTTCAACTTGACAGCGTACAAGCACCCGAAACGGTTAAAAACTTTATTTCTCTTGTTAAAAAAGGTTTTTATGACGGACTTACTTTTCACCGAATCATAAGCAATTTTATGATTCAAGGCGGCGACCCAAACGGCAACGGAACAGGTGGAAATGTTGTAAACGGTCAAGAAGTTAATATAAAAGGCGAGTTTTCAGCAAATGGCGTAAATAATACAATTTCACACCAAAAAGGCGTTATTTCAATGGCTCGTTCAAGTGATTATAATTCCGCTTCATCACAGTTTTTTATCTGCAATGCCGACGCTTCCGCAAGTCTTGACGGACAATATGCCGCATTCGGTTATGTTTATGAGGGAATTGAAGTTGTTGATAAAATTACGCAAGATGTTGCACCGAAAGCGACTGATACAAACGGCACAATTCAATCGGCTGACCAACCTGTAATTAAATCAATAAAAGTTATTGAAGAATAAAGAATATAAATTTAAAAAGGACTTCAATTTGAAGTCCTTTTTAATTGCTATTCAATTGCCGATTCAAAGGATTTTTTTATTGTGCGAACACCTATAACTTCAATCGACTCTTTGGCTTTCTTTGAAAGCCCCTCGACGTTGTGAATAGGAATTATGCACCGCTTAAAACCAAGTCTTGCCGCCTCTAAAACACGGCTTTCGGCATTAATTACCGTTCGCACCTCGCCTGCAAGACCAATTTCGCCGAATGCAATAACATCTTCACGTAAAACTGCATCTTTCATACTCGAAATGAGTGACAAAACCACAGGCAAATCCACCGCAGGCTCCGCAAGTTTTAATCCGCCGACTATATTTACATAAGCGTCAAACGATGAAAAATGAAAACCTACTCTCTTTTCTAAAACAGCCAGTAGAAGACTCAGGCGGTTATAATCAAACCCTGTTGACATTCTGCGAGCATTACCGTAACCCGTTTGCGAAACCAAACCCTGCACTTCTGCTAAAATAGGTCTTGTCCCCTCTAAAACGCAGGCTACACAAGTCCCGGAAACTCCTCTCGGGCGTCCGCTTATAAGCATAGACGAGGGATTTTGTACCTGTTTTAAACCTTTATCGTACATCTCAAAAACGCCTATTTCATTAGTCGATCCAAAACGATTTTTAACCGCGCGAAGCACCCTGTAAGTAAGGTTCTTCTCGCCCTCAAAATAAAGAACTGCATCAACAATATGTTCAAGTACTTTTGGACCTGCAATTGCGCCGTCTTTATTCACATGGCCGACAATAATTATCGGAATATCCATTGATTTAGCGGTGTGAAGATAAGCGTTTGTACATTCACGCACTTGCGAAACAGAACCCGGAACGCTAGAAATATCAGCCCTTGACATAGTTTGAATAGAATCAATCATAACAATATCAGGCTTTGTTGAATAAATATAATCGTTCACCGTTTCAACATCGGTTTCGGTTAAAACGCTTAAATTTTCGGTGGTAACGCACAACCTGTCGGCACGAAGTTTTAACTGCCTTTTTGACTCCTCACCCGAAACATACAAAACATTTAAAGTTTTGCCTAAGTATTCGCACATTTGCAAAATCAAAGTCGATTTACCTATACCGGGGTCGCCCGAAAGCAGTATTACCGAACCTTTTACAATTCCGCCGCCAAGCACCCTGTCAAGTTCTTTCAGTCCCGTTTTATAACGGCTTTCTTTGTCAGTTTGAATTTCAGACAGCGTTACAGCCTTTGCTGTTCTTACACTCCTAGCCGTAACACCTGATACCGCAGGTGCAGGTGTCAAAGTTTCTTCAACAAAAGTGTCCCATTCCCCGCAATTATTGCATTTTCCCTGCCATTTCGGCACTTGCGCACCGCAATTTGAACAAACAAAAACCGATTTTGACTTTGCCATTTTTACTTAAACCCTTCCATTTATAATTCCTGTTAATATACATAAATTAATTTTGCCTCTGTAACTGTCGTCGAGCAGATTTGAAAGTTCGCCGTCGTTAGACATAAACCCACACTCAACTAACACCGCCGGCTTGGTTGTATAATACATAAGATATATGTTTTTACCGCATTTTTTCGGCCGGCGGTTATTATTTGGCTGAACAAGAGTTTTTACGCACTCCTGAATATTCTCGGCAAGGGTTTTGCCTTGCTCGTTATTGCCCGAATAAAAAACCTGCGTACCTGTAAATCTCGTCGAAGAATAAATATTCTGGTGCATACTTACAAAACATTCTATATTAGTATTTTCAACCAAATTAAGGCGATTCTTTATATCGCTTACCTTTTTTCGGCGAATAGTTGCGAGTCCCTCGTCGTCGGTACCGTAATCCCCGACTCGCGTCATAATAACCTCATATCCAAATGCTTTCAGCAGCGGTTCAAATTCAAGTGCAAACGAAAGATTAATGTTCTTTTCCAGCACCTCTCCGCTGACTGCACCGCCGTCAAAACCGCCGTGACCTGCATCTAAAATGATTTTAGGCATAGTAACCTTTGTTACTGCATTAGCATTTTTTATTGCGGTATTATTTCTTATTGAAATAAAAACTGCTATCAAAATGACTGCCGAAACAAAAAAGCATAATATTTTTTTCAAAATTCTCACCTAATTAATAATATTAACAAGATGAAATTTCTATACTTATTGTAACACAAATAAAAAATAAAACAATGCTTTTTTACTATTTTTTATGAATTTAAACATCAAAAAACATCATAAAAAGATATTGACTCTTATGTGTAATTCAGATATAATTAATTTGTAGTTTAACAAAAAACTGCAAATATAATTATTTTTAGGAGATGTAGTAATGAAAACAAAACAAATTTTTACACTTGCAATTTTAGCATTATTTGCTATACTGACTTTAACAGGTTGTGGTAAAGACAATTCAAATACCACCACTGACAATGCCGCCGCAAAAAATGAAGCAGTTTTTACTCAGACAACAACTGTTGCCGAAAATGATAATGATGCAGACTCTAAAACAGAATGGAAAACGTTTTTAAAAGAGTATGATGAATGGGCTGATAAATATATTGAATTATACAAAAAATACAAAGCAAATCCTGCTGATACATCATTATTATCGGAATATACCGAAGTGGTACAAAAAGCAACAGAATGGTCTAAAAAATCAGATAAGTATTTAGAAGAATTAAAATCCGCTTCAGAAGAAGAATTGGAAGAATACAGCAACACTATATCAAAAATTCAAGAAAAATTAGATAAAGAAACTAAATAGTTAAGTAAGCATTACAAAAATACAATTCTATTGTACGGCGGGGGTTTACTCCCGCCGTCTTAGTTTGCACAGACTTTATCGGCAGTTGCTACGCCCTCTCCCTACGCCAAATATTAAGATTTGCAAAAACAAAAAACCGCTTCCGTTTGGAAGCGGTTTTAATTCGCATTAATTGCAATTGTTGTTACATAATCTTTGCCGGATTAACTTTAACACCGGGACCCATTGTAGTAGCAACAACGCAAGATTTGATGTACTGACCTTTGGCACTTTCAGGTTTTGCTTTAACGATTGCTTCTAAAAGAGCTTTAAAGTTTTCGCCTACTTTTTCAGCACCGAAAGAAACCTTGCCGATAGGACAGTGAATAATATTGGTTTTATCAAGACGATACTCAATTTTACCTGCCTTAGCCTCTTCAACAGCCTTAGCAACATCTTGTGTTACTGTGCCTGCTTTTGGCGACGGCATCAGACCACGAGGTCCGAGAACTTTACCTAAACGACCAATTGTACCCATCATATCAGGTGTAGCAACAACTACATCAAAGTCCATCCAACCTTCGTTCATAATTTTAGCAACTGTATCTGCATCACCGATATAGTCAGCACCTGCTGCTTGTGCGGCGTCAACTTTATCGCCTTTTGCAAATACCAAAACTCGAACTTTTTTACCTGTTCCGTTTGGTAAGATAACAGCACCTCTTACTTGTTGGTCTGCGTGTCTTGAATCAACGCCCAAACGTACATGAACCTCAACTGTTTCATCAAATTTTGCAGTTTTTGTTTCAACTGCGAGCGCAACAGCCTCTTCTACATCATATAATTTTGCAGAATCAACCTTTTTTGCGCTATCTACATACTTTTTGCCGTGTTTCATTAATTCTACCTCCCTTTAAGTGGTTATGCGGATTTTTCCTCCCACGCGGGAGCATTAATCGACAACTTCAATGCCCATACTTCTTGCTGTACCTGCAATCAT
>CACYEQ010000029.1 GCA_902773485.1 Oscillospiraceae bacterium | reverse complement strand
GGTCTGGTTGATATTCTAATGCTTTCAATTTTTCCTTCTTTTACAAATCTATATCCAATTTCAAGATATTTGAGCATTAAACTTTTTTCTATCGCCGTGAAACTACCGCCGAAAAAAGCAAGTTGAGTGGCAGAACTATCATAATTTTTGCTTTTTACAGCAATTTCGACCGCTTTTTCAATATCAAACTCATCAGGCATTTTTTGATGTCCTGTAATATAAATCTGATTACAAAAACTACACCTTAAATTACAGCCGATATGCGGAATGAAAATTGAAATATTAGAATGACTCATAATCCCATTAATTTAAGTGCCTCGTGGGCCGCTGCTTGTTCTGCTGCTTTTTTGCTTTTTCCTGTACCTTTTGCAATTGAAAGAGAATTTAGTTCAATAGAAACAGTAAAAGATTTATTGTGGTCAGGTCCTTGTTCATCTACAAGTACATATTCAATTTTTTCTTCTGGATTCTTTTGAATAACTTCTTGTAATTGAGTTTTATAATCAATAAAAGAAATTCTTTTTCTATCTATCAAATCTTCTTTAACAAATCTTAAAACAAACTTTCTTGCAGGTTCAATTCCTCCATCAAGATACATTGCAGCAAGCAACGCCTCAAACGCATCAGACAAAATTGACGGTCGTTTATTACCTCCGTTGTTGTATTCACCTTTGCCTAATTTAATGTACTCACCTAAGTTAATTTCTTTTGCAAAGTCAAACAAAGCCTCCTCACACACGAGCGAAGCACGGAGTTTTGTAAGTTCACCTTCGGGAGTATCAAATTTTTTGTATATATAATCAGAAACGATAATTGAAAGCACAGAATCTCCTAAGAACTCTAATCTTTCATTGCATTTTGTTTGGTCGCCGGTTTCATTTGCATATGAAGAATGAGTTAATGCAAGATTTAACAAACTTTTATCTTTAAACTCATACCCGATTTCTTTTTCAAGGTTAATCATTATTTACAACACCTTTTATAGCATTTTCAATTTGAGCGGTAACGCCTGTTTCAGCAAAACTAATCGCTTGTCTGATTGCCGATTTAATCGCTCTTGAATCAGAACTGCCGTGTGCCTTAATAACAGGCTTGCGAACGCCAATAAGCGGTGCACCGCCTAATTCTTTATAATCAAATTTTTTCTTTAAATCTTTCAAACCGTTTTTAATAAGCAAAGCAGCAATTTTTGAAACAATATTCTTTAAGAGAATATCTTTAAACATTTTCATAAAAGAAACTGCGACGCCTTCGGTAAGTTTAAGAACAATATTGCCGGAAAAACCATCGCATACAAGCACATCACAAGCACCCGCGGGTACATCTCTCGGCTCAATATTGCCTACAAAATTTAAATTAGAGTTTTTAAGTTTTTGATATGCTTCAACCAACTCTTCTCCGCCTTTTGTTTCTTCTGCACCAATGTTTAAAAGACCGACTCTCGGCTTTTCTATGCCCATGACATTTTTCATATAAACGCTGCCTACAAGACCGAATTGCTCTAAAGCATCGGCTCTGCAATCAATATTTGCACCTGAATCAAGCAACATATAAGGTTTGCCGGATGTTGTCGGAATTACTGCGGCAAATGCAGGTCTTTTTAATCCTTTTATTCTTTTAACAATAAAAGTTCCGCCCATTAAAACTGCACCCGAAGAGCCTGCACTTACAATGGCATCTGCTTTACCGTCTTTAACTTCTGTAAAAGCAACCGCAAGAGAAGTATTTTTCTTTGATTTTAACAACAAATTCGGGTCATCGTGAATATCAAAAATATCATCAGCATGCACAATTTTAATATTATTAAGCGGAATATTATTTTCTTTTGCACATTGCTCGATTTTTTCTTTGTTTCCGCAAAGCATAATTTCAGCGTCATACTCTTTTGAAGCAAGATATGCGCCCTCAATATTTGAAAGCGGTGCGTTGTCTCCGCCAAATGCGTCAATTATAATTTTCATAAAGTTTACCCTCCGATACTGTCTTTTAAATCTTTAATCGCTTTCTGAGCAATTAACATATATCTTTCCTGCTTGTTTTTTACTTTAATTTCATTATGAGGTATTATTCCGAAATTTGCACCCATAGGTTGAAAATCTTTTTTATCGTCAGTACTTATGTAGTTCGATAATGCACCGCACATAGTGGTATTAGGCATTTGAAGTTGATTTACACCCATTATTTCTCTAAAAACAGAAATTGCAGCTAAAATACCTGACATTGCAGATTCCATATATCCCTCAACGCCTGTTATTTGACCTGCAAACCAGATATTATTCTTTGTTTTAAGTTTAAAATGATTATCAAGAAGTTTAGGTGAATTTATAAAAGAATTTCTGTGCATAACGCCGTAGCGTACAAATTCAGCATCTTTTAAAGCAGGTATTAATGAAAAAACTCTCTTTTGTTCGCCGAACTTTAAGTTTGTTTGAAATCCGACAAGATTATATAAAGTTGCCTCTTTATTCTCTTTTCTAAGTTGCAAATTCGCCCAAGGTCTATGCCCTGTTTTAGGATTTGTAAGTCCAACCGGTTTGAGTGGTCCGAATCGCATTGTATCAGCCCCTCTTTTTGCCATAATCTCAATCGGCATACAACCCTCATAGACATTAGGTTTATCAAAAGAATGAATTTCAGCACTCTGTGCCTCAACTAAGTTACTGTAAAACAGTTCATATTCCTCTTTATTCATAGGACAGTTGATGTAATCATCAGCATCGCCTCTGTCATATCTAGACTGCAAAAAAGCAGAATTCATATCAATACTTTCAGCAGTTACAATAGGTGCTGCCGCATCATAAAACGATAAATAATCGCCTGTGAGTTCTGAAATGCTTTTTGCAAGAGAGCCGTCTGTAAGCGGTCCCGTAGCAACTATTACAGGCACATTTTCAGGTATTTCAGTAACTTCTTTATTAATAATTGTTATGTTTTTATGATTTTTTATTTTATCGGTAATAAATTCAGAAAATTCATATCGATTAACCGCTAACGCTCCGCCTGCAGGGACTTCACATTTATCGGCAGATTCCAAACAAATTGAACCTAAAATACGCATTTCGGCTTTTAAAAGACCGCCGGCACTGTTAATTCTTTTCGCTTTTAAAGAATTTGAACAAACGAGTTCTGCGAATGTATCAATATGGTGTGCAGGCGATTTTTTTGAAGGTTTTTGCTCAAAAAGCGTAACATTAATACCTTTTTGTGCAAGAAAATATGCTGCTTCGCAACCCGCTAACCCTGCGCCGATAACTTTAACATTATTTTTCATTCTTTTTAGTCTTTTTGCTTGATTTTTTGGTTTCTTTTTTCGGTGGTTCAACATAATCTTCACAATTCTCGTTGTTACAAACGATAGCACCGCCTCTGCGTTTGTACAAAGTATTTCCGCACTTCGGGCATTTGTCGGCTAACGGAGTGTCCCAAGTCATAAAACCGCATTCTTTACCTTTTTCGCAAGCAAAATATTTATATCCTCTTTTGGATTTTAACTGAATAATTTTCGAACCGCACTTCGGGCATATGCCGGGTGTTTTAACGGTAATCTGCTTAATACTTTTACATTCCGGGTAGTTAGAACAAGCGAGAAACTTACCGTATCTTCCAATTTTAATAACCATTTTAGCACCGCATTTATCACAAATTTCATTTGTTTCTTCTGCCTGTACATTCTCGCCTTGTTTTTCAGTACTTGTGATGTCTTTTTCATCAATAAGCGGTTTTGTGTTTTTACATTCGGGAAATCCGGGACAAGCCAAAAATTTACCAAATTTCCCCATTTTAATAACCATTTTTCTACCGCATTTGTCACAAACAATATCGGTTTCAACAACAGGAATTTTAACCTTTGTTCCGTCGGTTTTTTCCTCGGCGGATTTTAAAGTTTTATCAAATCCTTTGTAGAATTTACTAAGCATATTTTTCCATTGCTCATCACCGTTTTCAACATCATCAAGTTCTGTTTCAACTTTTGCGGTGAATTTTTGGTCTACTATTTCAGGAAAAAGTTCCGATAGCAAATCTGTTATTACTTCGCCCAGACTTGTTGGAATAAGAGTTTTCTTTTCTCTTTCAACATAATTTCGCTTAACAATAGTAGTTACAGTAGTTGCAAATGTACTAGGTCTACCTATTCCGCTTTCCTCCAACGCTTTAATTAAAGAAGCTTCTGTAAATCTTGCAGGAGGTTGAGTGAAATGCTGATTAGGTGTTAACTCTTTTAATTTTAAAACTTCGCCTACTTCTAAATCAGGCAATGCTTTTGCGGATTCTTCGGTTTCATCTTTACCCTCTACATAAAGTTTTGTAAACCCGTCAAATTTAATTGTATATCCGCTTGCTTTGAAAGTATAACCGTTTGCGTCAATATCAATACTAACTGTATTTTGAATGCAGACCGACATTAAAGAAGCGATAAATCTTTCCCAGATTAGTTTATAAAGTTTATATTGATCTGCTGTGAGTGAATCTTTAACCTGTTCAGGAGTAAGCATTGGATTTGTAGGTCTTATTGCTTCGTGTCCGTCTTGAGCGCCTTTTTTTGTTTTAAAATATCTAGGTTTTTCAGGTAAATATTTTTCGCCGTAATTATCGAGTATATACTGATTACCTGTCAATCTGGCTTCTTCTGAAATTCTCAAAGAGTCAGTTCTCATATAAGTAATCAAACCGGTAGCACCCAAGCCCTGCAATTCTACGCCTTCGTAAAGCATTTGAGCCACTCTCATTGTTCTTTGTGAATTAAAGTTCATCTTTCTTGACGCTTCTTGTTGTAAAGTTGAAGTAATAAAAGGTGGTGCAGGCTGTTTTTTTCTTGTACCTTTTTTGATATTTTTAACTTTAAATTCAGCATTGTTTAAATCTTCTAAAATGCTTTTAGCAGTTTTCTCATCAGAAATCTTTATTTTTTTATCATCTTTTCCTTTTTCAAGATGAGCCTCTATTTTCGACCTGTTTTTATTTAAAACAGTGTCAATTGTCCAATATTCTTCGGGCTGAAACGCTCTTATTTCTTTTTCTCTGTCAACAACTATTTTTAACGCAGCTGATTGACATCTGCCTGCTGAAAGACCGCTTTTTACCTTTTTCCATAAAAACGGACTTAATTTATAACCAACGATTCTGTCAAGAACTCGTCTTGCTTGTTGTGCATCAACTAAATCAAGGTCAATTTTTCTAGGGTTATTAATCCCATCTTCAACGCCTTTTTTTGTGATTTCGTTAAATGTAACCCTGTTTTTATCATTAATGTCAAGTCCTAAAATGTAGCATAAATGCCAAGAAATGGCTTCACCCTCTCTATCTGGGTCTCCTGCAAGATAAACGCAGTCTGCTTTTTTAGCCTCAGTACGGAGTTTTTTTATTATTTCCTTTTTATCTTTCATTTCAATATATTTAGGCTCAAAATCATTCTCAATATCAACACCCATAGTTGATTTCGGTAAATCTCTTATATGCCCCATACAGGCCATAACTACATAGTCGGAACCTAAATATTTTTTTACTGTTTTAGCCTTTGCAGGCGACTCTAAAATAACAAGTTTTGACATATTTTTCTCCTAGTTTATTTTATTTCAAATCTTCCGCCGGGAAGTTGCTTTATAACAGCATTAATTTCTAAATCGGTCAGAGCAAACATTACATCAGAAGCATCATATCCTGTTTTTTCTATTATTTCGTCAGTTGAAATAGGTTTGATATTAAAACAATCATACACAGATTTTGTTATTTCATCTGCTTCAAACGGCAATTCTTGTATTTTATGCTTTATTTTTGTTGTGTTTTCCGATTTTTCAAATTTCTCTTTTACTTTTTTAACTAATGATTTAGATTTTTTTTGTTTTACTTCTGCTTTTCTCGTCGGTCTACAGTATTTTCTCTGCAAACGCAAATAAATATCGTCTTCATTTATAGGAATTCCCGCTTTATTTAAGTTTAACCTATGCGGAAATGCATTTAAATATTCATCTAATACATCAGCAGGAGCATATATAGGTGTAGCACCTTCCTGCAAAAGTTTATTTGAACCTGAATAATTTTCATCTGCAATATCGCCCGGCAAAGCAAAAATGTCTTTGCCGTACTCCAAAGAATAAGCGACAGTAATCATAGTACCGCTTTTCAAAGGTGCTTCAATAACAACAAGACCGAGCGATAATGCCGAAATTAATCTGTTTCTTATTTGAAAAGCGTTTCTTTCAACTCTGCCGAGAGGCTGAACTTCGCTTATTACCGCACCGTTATTTTCTACTTGTTTGCGAATATCTCTCAAATCACTCAAATAGTTATAATCTAAACCGCAAGGTCTTATTATTACTGACGGTTTTTTAGCAAAAATAGCACCTTGCGAACATTTGGTATCAATACCATTAGCACCGCCACTTATCACTATCGCTCCCGCTTGCGCCATTCTGTAAGCAAGCGTTGAAGCGGCAATCATACCGTTCATGGAACATTTTCTCGTTCCTACCATTCCTATTCCGACTTCATCATCAAAATTCGGAAAAGTTCCTCTTACATACAAAACACAAGGTGGATTTATAATTCTGCGAAGTATTATAGGATATTTTTCATCATCAAGAGTTATTATTTCGATATCCTTCCTGTCGCAATAATCAATGATGCCCTGTGCCTTTTTAAAGTCTGCGGTTTTAATGTTTTTAAACTGTTTATCAGATAAAAACTTAACATCGGAATGTTTTATTCTTTTATCAAATAAATTTTCAATATCATCAAAATTCTCAAGAAT
>CACYEQ010000028.1 GCA_902773485.1 Oscillospiraceae bacterium | reverse complement strand
TCGAATGAAGTTTCTTCGATTTTGTCGCTTGCATCGCTTAAATCAAATTCAGCGGTATATGTACCCATATCTTCCCTATAGTTTGCAGCGATATCCTCGGCATCTAACTCTTTATTGTAGAAACGGATTGATTTATACTCTGCGTTATACCAGCTGGCGTCCGAATTATGACCAAAGAATAAATTATCAACATTCAAAGCGAGATAGGTACCGCTGGCTGTCGCTCTTTGTACACCGTTAACGTAGATTTTACAGATGCCTCCTACTTTTGCAGTAACCGTTATAGTTGAATTAACAAAATCAGCCGCTGTGAATCCACTAACAATAGGTCTGCTGCGTGAACCATTTATAAATTGCAAATTACCGTAAGAAATGCGGCGATATAATGCAAATTGGGCATTAGAACTGTCAAGAATTGTGTTGTATGTGCTGCCTTTTGATGTAAAACTACCAAAATGAATCTCGACAGTATATTCATCGCTGTTAATCAAATTAACAATATCACTTGAGAAAGTGTTTTTTTGTTTAACTGTACGATAGCCTGAACCTGTGAAACTGCCGCCGTTAAGCGAAGCCGTAGCATTACCGATTACACTTTTCCAAGTAGTTCCTTCGGTTCCTTCATTTCTACCGTCGGGCATTGTGCCGTCAAACAATGCAACAAGTCCGTCAGAGACGTAATCACCGCTGTATGCAGAAGTTTGCGCTGTGAATGTTACCGAACTTATCGGAGTATAAGAATAGTTTGCAGGATAAATTTCATTATCATCAGAACATTTCCAACCGTCAAAACAATAACCGGCAGCTACTTCCGGGGTTTTAAGAGTTATTGACTCGCCATCTATAATTTTTTGATCGGCAATTGCTGTAATATTGTCACCTGCATAAGAAACAACATATTTCTTATTTACTTGTGCTGTAAATGTTACATCTGATGATAATGTATAAGAGCCCGCTTCATAAATTTGGTTGTCTGTTGATGACAACCAGCCGTCAAACTCATAACCCTGTGCTATTGCTGCGGAAGTTAATGTAGGTGTAGGAAGTGTAATTTGTCTATTACTGGTATTAGCATGTTTTAATACGCTACTTGAACTAATTGAAGTTTCAGTGGTTTTGCCGCTTGCGTCGCCTAAATCAAATTCAGCGGTATATCTAGCTATATCTTCCTTATAGTTTGCAACAATGTCATCAACATCCAGCACTTTATTATAAAAACGAATTGATTTATACTCTTTTTTATACCTTTTGTCTTCCGAATTATGACCAAAGAATAAATTATCAACATTCAAAGCGGTATACTTGCTAGCCGATGCTCTTTGTACACCGTTAACGTAGATTTTACAGCCTTCTCCTACTTTTGCAGTAACCGTTATAGTTGAATTAATAAAATTAGTCGCTAAGAATTTACTGGTAGTCGGTCTACTGTTTGAACCATTTTTAAATTGCAAATTACCGTAAGAAATGTGGCGGAATAATGCAAATTGGTCATTAGTACTGTTAAGAATTGTGTTGTATGTGCTGCCTTTTGATGTAAAAGTACCGAAATGTAGCTCGACAGTATATTCATCGCTGTTAATCAAATTAGCAATATCACTTGAAAAAGTGTTTTTTTGTTTAACTGTAAGATAGCCTGAACCTGTGAAACTGCCACCGTTAAGAGTAGCCGTAGAACTTCCGACTACACTTTTCCATGTAGTCCCTTCGGTGCCTTCGTTTTCACCGTCGGGCTTTGTGCCGTCAAACAATGCAACAAGTCCGTCAGATACATAAGGACCGCTGTATGTACTGGCAGCAGATGATACGATTGCCATTGTGGATACAGATGTTACCAACATTGCTATTGATAACAAAATTGATAATATCTTCTTCATAAAATAGCCTCCTTGTTTATAATTTAAATTTATTATAACTTTCCAAATTCATTGTAACATAAATAATTCTATTTGTCAACATAAATTTTATATAAATTGTATAAAAATTTTAATGATCCAAATATAAACCTTATGAAATCCGTATATTCGATAAAACTAATTATATTTTAACACTTCTTTAAAAGCACAACGGTCTCAATATGTGCTGTGTGCGGAAACATATCTACCGGTTGGATTTTTCGGACTTTATAGCCGTTTTTAATTAACGAATTAAATCTCGCTTTTGTGTTTAAATATTGCAGGAGATATAAACCACTTTTTCAGGAGCAAGTTTTACAATACTGCGTAAAACGCTTGATTTACCTGCGTTTCGCCTGACGATAAAACCAATATAAACACAATTTGCCGAAGGTGATAATTTAAATCTGCCATACTTTCAACATCTTAAAATCTGAAATCTCGGTCACCTTGTTCGATTTTTTTCAAGCGTTCTCTTACAATTTGTTTTACCTTTTCTTTGCCGATATTATCAATCTCTTTTTCAATCAACTTTTCGCCGACTTTCTTTGTTTCAGGTGAAGCGTAGTCTTCCAAAAATTCTTTCAGCGTCATAAGCGCATTTGGGTGGCAACAGTTTTGAATTTGCTTTGATTTACAAAGTGCCATAAACCTGTCACCTGTTCTGCCCTCACGGTAGCAAGCGGTACAGAACGACGGAATATAATCCATATCCATAAGCCACTTTACAACATCGTCAAGCGTGCGTTGGTCGGAAACATCAAACTGCTCGGTATCGTGAGGCCGTTCTTCTTGTGTATAACCGCCTACCGATGTTCTTGAAGCACCGGAAATCTGCGAAACGCCAAGGTGCAACATCTGTTTTCTGACTTTCTCGTTCTCTCTCGTTGAAATAATCATACCCGTATAAGGCACGGCTACACGAATACAAGCGGCGATTTTTTCAAAAATCTCATCAGAAATGCCGTTATCGAAAGCGTCGGGGTCGATGTCATCAGCCTTTTTAACCCTAGGCACGGAAATTGTGTGTGGCCCTACGCCGTGAACCGCCTCCAAATGTTCTGCGTGCATTAAAAGCCCTGCAAATTCGTATTTGTACATTTCAAGTCCAAATAAAACGCCCAGACCTACATCGTCGATACCGCCGTCCATTGCTCTGTCCATAGCCTCAGTATGATAAGCGTAGTTATGTTTCGGGCCTGTCGGATGAAGTTTTTCATAAGACTCTTTATGATAAGTTTCCTGGAACAAAATGTATGTGCCGATCCCCGCCTCTTTTAATCTTCTGTAATTTTCAACCGTTGTTGCGGCAATATTGACATTTACACGGCGAATTGCACCGTTTTTGTGCTGAATAGAATAAATTGTCTTGATACAATCAAGAATATACTCAATCGGGTTATTTACAGGGTCCTCGCCTGCCTCGATTGCAAGGCGTTTATGCCCCATATCCTGCAAAGCAATAACCTCTGCTTTTACTTCCTCTTGGGTCAGTTTTTTTCTCGGGATAGTGCCGTTTTGATGATGATACGGACAGTAAACGCAACCATTTACGCAGTAATTTGAAAGATAAAGCGGTGCGAAAATTACAATTCTGTTTCCGTAAAAATCTTTCTTTATCTGCTCGGCGAGTTTATAAACTTCCTCAACTTTCTCAGGTATTTCGCAGGCGAGCAACACGCTCGCTTCTCTGTGAGAAAGCCCTTTCAGTTCCCTCGCTTTTTCTAAAATTTTATCAATAACTTCAACATTATTTTTATTTTTTTCGGCATATTCCAGAGTTTCTAAAATCTCCTCGTGATTAATAAATTCCTCAGCTTTAAGTGATTTTGGATTATACATTTTTATTTGCTCCTTTTAAAAATTTTATGTTATCGCCCCGTGATGTAACAATCTCGTAGCCGATGCTTTTCATTCTGTTTGAAAGACAGAATTTGCACTCTGCCGACTCCTCGCCTGTGCAAATTTTATTATCGTAAAGCGAATATTTTTTTCGCACCGAAACGGGCGATAAATTAGGCATTACAACATTTGCACCCGCCAAAATTCCTTTTTCTCTGCCGTCTGCTTTTGCAGTGCCGAGTGCAGTTGTGGCAGGAAGTAAAACTTCGGGCAATAATAATCTTATTATGCTAAGCAGTATTAAAGTCATTCTTACACTGCCGTTTTTATAACCGCAAAACGGCGTATCTTTATGAGATAAATACGGTCCTATACCTACCATTGCAGGCTCAAAATCTTTTATAAACCTAAGATCTTTTACTAAACAGTCAGTCGTTTGAAAAGGTGAGCCGACCATAAATCCGCACCCTACCTGATAACCGATATTTTTCAAAGTTTCAAGGCATTTTATTCGATTTTCAAAACTCATATTTTTTGGATGCAGTTTTTGATAATGGTCTTTATCAGCCGTTTCGTGACGCAATAGATAGCGGTTTGCACCTACTTCAAAAAGGCGTTTATATGATTCTTCATCACGTTCACCAATTGACAGCGTAACAGCGCAATCCGAATATTTTTCACGAATTATTTTAACAATTTTGCAAAGCGTATCATCGGAAAAATACATATCCTCGCCCCCCTGCAAAACGAATGTACGAAAGCCGAGTTCATACCCTTGCTCACAACACTCAAAAATCTGCTCTTCACTTAAACGGTAGCGGTCGGCATTTTTATTTGACGCACGAATACCACAATAATAACAGTTATTTTTGCAGTGATTTGTAAACTCAATCAAGCCTCTTACAAACACCTGCTTGCCATAAGTTTCATCGGCTTTTTTACGTGCTGTTATGTTTAAGTATTTCAAATCTTCATCTGAAATATTTTCAATTAAATGCTTTAATTCGTAGTCGCAAAGATTAGCGTTTTTGCTTAATTTATCAATCAATTCTCTCATTTTTTGTCGCTCGCATAAATGGTTTTTGCAGTAATTCCCTGCAAACTTCCGATTTTACCCGAAAGCGCACTCGTTACATTTTGCGGTGCATCAACCGTTATCGATATAATATTAATACCCTTTTCGTGGTAAGGAATACCCATTCTCCCGATAATATGCTGAGAATATTCCGATAAAATATGGTTTAATCTTTCAATAGAATCGGTGTTTTCAATTATTATTCCGATTAATGCTACTCTGTTTTGCATTTTTACCTCCAAAATAAACAAAGCCTTTTCTCGTTATTCGAAAAAAGGCATAATTAAACATATTAATTTTAAAGCCTTCTATCGCAAATAATTTTTTTGATATCAGAATCTTTTTAAACGCTTTTATGTCAGGCAAACCTTTCATATCAGCACAAATATTATATCACAATGAAACTAAATTGTCAATTTATTTATCTGCAAAAAAATAACATAATTTGTCCTTCTTGAATATAATATAGTATCCGAAAGGATAAATTATATTAATAAGGAGGAAAAAATTTATGAATTGTACTGAAAACTTCTTTTTAAGACTTTTAAATGTTCTTACAATTATTGTTGCCGTAGGTCTCGGCGTTGCAACTGCAATTCTTTCGGCGGTAGGCCTTATAAGCACTGTTTCAACTGTAATTTTAGTTACGATTTTGCTTGCTGCAACAGCAGTTATTGCGTTAATCGGACTTATAGCCCTGTTTTTCCCGTGCTCGCTGAAATGCAAATTCACACGAGATGCAATTTGCCGATATTCCGGCAGAATCGCATTCGGCGTTGCAAGCGTAATTGTTATCGGTCTAATAATTGTTGCGCTTAGCCTTTTTGATACTGCAATAGCAACACCGATATTGCTCGGACTTTTGGTATTACTTTTCGCTTACCTCGCAGGCGTAATTTTACAATTCTCTTATGTAACTGTTGACAACCTTTGCGACGAAGAAACAAGCGAAGTTCAACCTGTAAAAGAAGCAAAAGAATAAACAAATTCTAAAAGAAAAAACGAGAAACCTCTTTGCGGTTTCTCGTTTTAATTCTGTTTTAATCGTTTGTCGGATTTTTTGGCAAGAAAAGTTCCGAGAGATTGGAACAGTTGCACCAACAAAATCAAAAACAGAACCGCAAAAAACATTACAAGATACTGATAGCGGTAATAGCCATAGTTTATAGCTAATTTGCCAAGTCCGCCTCCCCCGATTATTCCACTCATTGCAGAGTAGCCGAGAACGGTGGTAATAGCAATTGTCGCATTAGAAATCAGTGAGGGCACGCTTTCGGGTATCATAACCTTTATTATAATCTGAAATGGTGTCGCGCCCATGCTTTGAGCGGTTTCTATTATATTAGGATCAATCTCACGAAGCGAACTTTCAACAAGCCTTGCAACGAACGGAAACGCCGCAATTACCAGCGGAACAACCGAAGCAGCGGTTCCTACAACCGTTCCCACTATAAGACGGGTTAGCGGAAATACCACAATCATAAGAATTAAAAACGGAACCGAACGCAACAGGTTTATTATCACATCAATAACTCTCAATACAGGTTTTGATATTTTCAAAATTCTGCCCTTATCCCCCGCAACTATCAAAATGCCGAGCGGAAGCCCAATTATTATTGCAAAAAATGTCGAAAGCACGGTTACATAAAATGTTTCCCAAATCGCAAGCGGAATTTCTGTTTTAATTATTTCCCAAGCGTTTTGAAATGTTTCTGAATCAAACATTTACTCCACCTCCTCAACAAAAATATCATCAAATTTACTTAAATAATCAATCGCTTCTTTAATTCTTGTTTCATCAGCCGTAATGCCTAGTAACATATTACCGTAAGCCTTGTCGCCGATTGATTTTGTTGAAGCACCTAAAATGCTAGCAACAATCCCTTTATCTTTGGCAAGACTTGCAATAAAAGGTGTTTTGGTAGCGACTGCACCGTTAAAAACAACTCTAATATGGTGCTCGTTTTCTTCACGAGGAAGAATACTTTGCTCACTCTCTGGAAAAACGAGATTTTTAGCGGCTTTTGATTTCGGCGATGAAAAAATATCGCTGACTTTTCCGCTTTCAACTACCTCGCCGTTATCTAAAATTGCCACTTTATCGCATATTTCCTCAACAACGCTCATCTGATGAGTTATTATAATAACGGTAATACCAAGTTTTTTATTAATATCTTTAATGAGCGACAGAATTGAGTGAGTAGTCTGTGGGTCGAGCGCACTTGTAGCCTCATCACACAAAAGCACGCGAGGATTAGTTGCAAGTGCTCTTGCAATGGCTACTCTTTGCTTTTGGCCGCCTGAAAGTTGAGCGGGATATGTTTTTTCTTTGTCGGCTAAACCTACAACTTTCAAAAGTTCTCTTGCTTTTTGTTTTGCTTTTTCACCTTTTCCGCCCGCTAATTCAAGCGGAAAAAGCACATTTTTAAGGCAGTTTCTCTGCATAAGCAAGTTGAATCCCTGAAAAATCATTGTAATATTTCTGCGTTGGGCACGAAGTTCTTTTGTAGAAAGACCACCCATATCTTTGCCGTCAATAAGAATATTTCCCTGCGTTGGTTTTTCCAGCATATTTATACAGCGTACAAGCGTGCTTTTACCTGCACCGCTCATGCCGATAATTCCGTAAATTTCGCCGTCAATTATTGACAGAGTTATGTTTTTTAATGCGTCAACGGTACCGTCGGCAGTAACAAAAGATTTTGATAGATTTTTAATTTCAATCATATAACTCTTTCACCTCGTTAAAACACTTTAAGCCGACTGCTTATTTTACAGTCGGCTTAAACGCATAAGTAATTATTTAATTGCGTCAAGACTTGATTGCTTTCCGCCGTAAAGACCCATAGGCTCAACATGAATTGCCGCAACCGATACAACATTTGTGCCGTTTTCTTTATTGAAATCATCAAGATAAGGCTGATGCTGGAAGTAGTTTGCGTCAATTTCACCGCTGTCAACAACCTTGTTAGGCTGAACATAATCGGTAAATTCTTTAATATCAAGCATAATACCTTTTTTATCAAGAATATCTTTTGCAATTTTTAAAATCTCTGCGTGAGGTGTAGGAGAAGCAGCAACAGAAATTGTTTCGCCTTTTAATTTATCGTAATCAATATCTGCATCGTATCCGTTACCGGGGTTATCAACGGTGCTTACAACAGAGCCGCCGTATTGTTTTGTAATGTAATCTGCAACATCTTTACTTTCAAGAGCCGCTTTTAAAGCCTTAGCTTTATCGGTATTCTCATTGCCTTTTTTAACTGCAAGAATATTTGCATAATCAGAAGATGAATCTTCGATTGCGAGTGAATCTTTAACCGGATTTAGTTTTGCCTCAATTGCATAGTTGGAATTGATAACCGCATAATCAACATCTTGCAAAACATTTGGCAACTGAGCGGCCTCAACCTCTTTAAACTCAATATTGTTTTTATTTTCTGCAATATCTTTAATTGTTGCGGTAATGCCTGCGCCGTCTTTCAATTTAATAAAACCTTGTTTTTCAAGCAAAAGCAAAGCGCGTGCTTCATTAGTTGTATCGTTAGGAACAGCAATTGTTACTGTTTCTTTTTTCTCACCGCTATCTTTATTTGCATCGTTACCGCAAGCGGTCAAAGCGGTAATTGATGTTAATATTATAAATGTAAAAAGTAAAATTGATATTATTTTTTTCATTTTTTAATACCTCTTTCTTATATTTAATTAATTTGTTTATAATTTTAATGTCTGAAAATTTTATTTACACATTCGTTCCTCAAAACATTTTATATTGCAACATCGTTCTAATTTTCTGAAACTTAAATTAGTCATTTTGTTTCCTCCTTTTGCGATTTTTATTATACGCTCTGTCAAGTCATTTGTCCAATATATAAACAATATACTTTGTTATAGGCTTTTTCTATATATAAAAGACTGCCGTTTTTACGACAGTCTTTTAAAACTAACAGATCATTTCTTTTTCTTAGTTTTTTTAACAATAATTGTACATTTAGCCTTTTTGCCGTTTTTGGTTTTAACGGTAATAACTGCTTTACCCACTTTCTTGGCAGTAACAACACCTTTACTGTTGACGCTTGCCACCTTTTTATTTGAAGAAGTAAATGTTACCGTTTTAACCGTTGCATTAGTCGGGTTATATGTTACTTTAATTGTCGCTTTTTTCTTCAAGTTCAAAGTCTTCTTTTTAAAGTTAAGTTTAATGCTCTTAACATCAATATTGTTGAATGCTGCACTAACTGAAATATTCTTTAAAGTCAAAACAGTTACAGAAGCCTTTGTGTACTTGGTACCTCCTACCGTAAGCCATGCAAATTTATGAGTTTTATCAGCCTTTGCAGTAATTGTAACGCTTTGTCCCGGTAGATATTCACCTGTACCGCTGACATCGCCGCCTGTTATTTTGCCTTTTGTTATTTTAATATTACCTGATTTAATTACAAAACTGTAAACGATGTTTCTGGTAATAGGTTTAGAACTATCATTCTCGCTTGATGATAAATTATTGCTTAATTTGTAATTATTATCATCTTTATCATCATCTTCATCATAATTAATTAAAAAATTATGATAATAAATATAGTATTTATTACCTACACTTGCTCCGAGCATTTCATAATCAGGATCTTGATTTATATAATAACTGAGCGTTCCGAATTCATCAGTTGTTGGGTTGTAAGTAACAAACTGACCCATTCCGTCAAAATCTAATCCTGTATAAATAACCGAATCGGCTGAAATGCCACCTGATATTTGGAATACAGGCATTAGTTTATAATAATCTTTATTATGAAGCAAATCGTCTTCATTATCATAACTAAAATCTGTTTCTTCATCTGTACCAATAAATACAAATTCTTTTTCAATAGAGTTGACAGCAAGCGGTTTTGCATTTGAAACCGTCCATTTTGAACCGTCAAAAATCATAGTTTTTGGAGCGGAATACAAATCCTGCTTTTTGGTTAATATAGTTCCGTCGGAACCGAATGAAACAACCAATTTATTGCCAATTTGACGAACATCAGAGAAGGCTCTGCCCTCAGGCATATCAGAAAGTGCCGACCATTTATCGGTTTTTTCATCAAAAACTCTTACCATTTTAGAAACAAAGTTTTCTTCGATTCCGTTTTCTAGTTTAGAATAATTAATACCTCCGAGCAAATAAATCTTACCGTTATAAACAGTCAAAATAGAATTGGAATATTGTTTTGCGATAAAATCATCAGGTAACTTTCCTTCAACCGCCCATTTGAAAGTCGAAAGATTATAACTTACAAGTTTATAATGGTTTCCGCTTAAAGCATAATTTGCAATAAACCATATTTTGCCGTTTAAATAGCATGCTTTTCCCTCAGATGTAAGCAAACCTTTTAATACTGAATTATCTTTAAATTCAGGATACAGCTTCTCAACTGTCGCCTCATTAGATATTTCATTGAAGTATTCATAAGTACTTTCACTTGCCGATGATGTTGCAGAAGACGCAAGAAATCTACCGTACGCAACCGGTAAGTCATATTCATAATCATCGTCGTCGGCTTTGTGAGGGGCTTCTTTTATACCAATAGTCATATTATTAATGTCTACTAAATAAAGATTGGTACCGTCAGAAATAAGTTGAGTACCTTCACCGCCGGAATTACTTTTTGTTGCAAAGTTTAAAGATGTTCCCAAAACTCTTAGTTTTGCGGTAGCAATACCGTTTTCATTTTCAACCGCAACTTTTACATTTTTATAAACAAAACCCGAAGCATCAATGACTATTTTTTCATCAGAAGAAGAAATAATTTTTGCTTGTGTGCCGTTAATATACGCACTCGGAGTTTTACCGAAATATACACCTTCAACTGTTATTTGCTTATTTCCGCTTTTTGCATTTGAAATAATAGGAGCAATACTATCTGTTGTCAACGCCTTTGATAAATCAAAAACACCGCCCGAAACGATTTTTTGCGAAAGTTCTTGTGTTTTTCTTACACTGTTCATAACAAGCGCTTTAAGTTGAATTGGGCTTAAATCTTTATGAAAATCTGAAAGTAATGCAACAGCACCTGTAACATAAGGTGTTGCCATTGAAGTTCCGTTATAAAAATCATATTTTTCAAAAATTGATGTATCCTCAGTCGGTTTGGAAATTCCTAAATCATCAATATATAATACAAAATCTTCATCATAGTCATCATTAACTGCAACAGCCAATGTTAACGCTCTTTGCTGACCGTCTTTTTGAATACTTGCAGGAGTTAAATCTATATGGCTCCAATAATTTCTTTTATTTGAAAAATAATATCCGTCTAAACCTAATGCACTTTTAACTGCTAGTTCATTATCTACTGTATCTACAAATGTAAGAAGCGATTCTTCCTTATTATTATCAGCGTTAGGACCTTGCATAAGAATCTTAAAACTGTCTTTAACTGTATCTGTTTTTTTAGCATCACCAACTGCGGTATAAGGAATTTTTACATAAAAACAATCGCCTTGCCTAGCGCCTTTTATAGTAATCTTCGCACTGCTTCCTTCTGTCCCGAAATATGTATCGGTTGATTTTTCAACAGAAATTGTGCCTAAGGTGTTTCTTTCTTTTCCTATTTTAATGATATTTACATTATCATTAAAATCAGTAAAAAACTGCGAAACTCTATTCTGCCTCTCACTGTCATAAATAGTAGGATTGTAACAATCATAAGAAACGGTAGATAAAATATTGGTACCGGGTGCCGCAACATCTACTTTTTCAGTTCCGTAATTTGAGAATGAAGCAAGTTCGTCATTCTCGTTTGAAGCAGCAACGGAAATAACATACGGACTGTTTACATTTGCAGGAGCAACACCATATTCGTCATTATTGCTGCTTTCATTTCCTGCGGAAACACAAATCAACGCACCTTTTTTACCTATTGCATCAAAAATATCTTTAAAAACGCTGTCGCCGTCGCCTTTGCCGCCTAATGAACAGTTTACCGAGGCCACATTAATTCCTAAATTCTGTGCTTCATAAATATAATTGAAAGCCGCTAAAATATCGGAATCATAACCACTGCCTTCTTCATCAAGAACTTTCAAAGCCATAATTTTTGCACTTTGATTTATTCCCGAAATACCTTTTTGATTATTCGCAGTTGCAGCAATTATTCCGGCACAATGCGAACCGTGACCGTTATCATCTTGCGGATTTGTATCTAAATTAACAAAGTCATAGCCGTGAAGTCCCGGCAAATCTCTGGTATTTTCATTTGTCCAAACATTATCTTTCAATTCTTCATTTTTAAAGTCAAAGCCTGTATCTACAATCGCAATAACTTTTTCACTGCTTGTAACTCCACTGTTCCAAACGGCTTCGGGGTTTAAATCTTTATCCGAAGTACCGCCGTTTTGTCCATTGTTATCAAGTGCCCATTGATATTTTGCATAAGTGTCATCTGTAAGACTGAGCGCCTTTTTCTTGTAGTTTGGCTGAGCCTTAACTACTGTGTTTTTAGTTTTCACAGCAGAAATAATCTGTTCAGTAGAATATTTGCTTGAAGTAAGATATGCAACGCTTACATATTTATCGCCTAATTTTCCGAAATTATAAGCCTTTTTTACTTTAATATCATAACCAAAATAATTATCTCCTTTTAGCAGATTTTGGTTTGTTGATTTTAATTCAACAATTGCTGAATTTTCAGCATAATTTTCTTTTTGAGTAAACTCTTTATCAAGTTCGTTTGCTCCGGCAGATACAATAATTGAACCTGCAAACACGCCTGAAAAAGCAATTAACTCTGACAATATTATCGAAATAAATTTTCTCATAAAATGCATCGCTCCTATTTATATTTGTTAAACAAATTAACAATTAGATTATATTACACATAACTAAAAATATCAAGCAAAATGTCATTTTTGTAACAAACTAATTACCAATTTTTTACTATCCCTGTAAAAAACAATTTAAAAGGTCAAAAGGTTTATTTTTCTAAAAAAATACTTGAAATACTAAAAAAATTATGATACAATTACTTATAGTTGAATTATTATAAACACATTGACAAAGGAAAGTAAAATTGTTTTTAATTTTCAGAGAGAATGGTATTATGCTGAAAGCCGTTTATTTTTAAAAATTTTTTGAAGTTCCCTTTCGAGTGGTGCGGGTGAATTATTCTAGTAGTTCGCAACGGGGTTGACCGCCGTTACAAGGTCACAAAAGTGTTTGCTTTTTGCAAAAATTAAGGTGGTACCGCGGAAATTTCGCCCTTGTAGTTTACAAGGGCGTTTTATTTTTACCACCAAAAACATTAAAAGGAGATAATTTTTATGAAAAACAAAATAAACAGTGTTTTGGCTAATGCCAAAGAAAAACTGCAAAATGCAGAAGATATGCAGGTTTTGGAAGAACTCAGGGTAAAATATTTGGGTAAAAAAGGTGAACTGACAGGTGTTTTGAAACAGTTAGGTTCGCTTTCTCCCGAAGAACGGCCAAAAGTAGGTCAACTTGTAAACAAGGCAAAACAAGATTTAGAAGAAAAAATTGAAGAAAAAGTTGCCGAGATTAAAGAGGCTGAACTTCAAAAAAACCTTGAAAAAGAAAAAATTGATGTTACTATGCCGGGCAAACGCGCAAACATCGGCTATAAACATCCGCTTTCACAAGTTTTAGACGAACTAAAAGAAATCTTTATGGGTATGGGATATTCTATCGCTGACGGCCCTGAGATTGAACTTGATTACTATAACTTTGAAGCGCTTAATCTTCCAAAAGACCACCCTGCAAGAGATACACAAGATACATTTTATATTTCAGATAATGTTCTTCTGCGTACACAAACATCTCCTGTTCAGGTTCGCGTAATGGAAAAGCAGAAACCGCCGATAAGAATAATCGCTCCCGGAAGAGTTTACCGTTCCGATGAAGTTGATGCTAACCACTCCCCTCTTTTCCATCAAATTGAGGGACTCGCAGTTGACAAAGGAATTACAATGGGTGATTTAAAAGGCACTCTTGAAACTTTTGCAAAAAGACTTTACGGTGAAGACGCTGTTGTGCGTTTCAGACCGCACCACTTCCCGTTTACAGAGCCCTCCGCCGAGATGGATATTCAATGTTTCTCATGCGGTGGCAAAGGTTGCCGTCTTTGCAAAAACGAGGGTTGGATTGAGATTTTAGGTTGCGGTATGGTACACCCGAAAGTGCTTGAAAACTGTGGAATCGACCCCGAAGAATATCAAGGCTTTGCATTTGGTATCGGCCTTGAAAGAATCGTTATGAGAAAGTTTAAAATTGACGATATGCGTCTTTTGTACGAAAACGATATAAAATTCTTCGAGAGTATTAAATAAGGAGGGAAAGAAAAATGGATTTATCGTTAAATTGGTTAAAAGAATTTGTTGATACAGGTTGTACTGACCCGAGAGAATTTTCAGAGAAAATGACAATGTCAGGCTCAAAAGTTGAGGGTTATACATTAACCGCTGAAGAAATTGATAAAGTTGTAGTCGGCAAAGTTTTATCAATTGAAAAGCACCCCGATGCTGATAAATTGGTGGTTTGCCAAATTGATGTCGGCAGTGAAACAATACAAATTGTTACAGGCGCATCAAACTTAACAGTCGGAGATTTAGTTCCTGTTGCACTTGACGGATCTTCTTTACCCGGCGGCATAAGAATCAAAAAAGGCAAACTTCGAGGAGTATCGAGTTTTGGTATGATGTGTTCGCTCGGCGAATTAAATCTTACTCAAAATGATTTTCCTTATGCTATTGAAAACGGAATTTTTGTTTTGCAGGAAGATTGTAAACCCGGCGACAACATTGTTGACGTATTAAATCTTGATGACACAATAGTTGAATTTGAAATTACACCTAACAGACAGGATTGCCTTTCAGTAATCGGACTTGCAAGAGAGGCAGCGGTAACTTTCAATAAGCCGTTAAAACTTCACACTCCAAAAGTAAACGAGCGTGGCGGTGATATTAACAAATATTTAAGCGTTAAAGTAACTGCTCCTGAACTTTGTACACGCTATATGGCGAGAGTTGTTAAAAACATTAAAATTGAACCCTCACCGCTTTGGCTTCGTGAAAGACTACGCTCAATGGGCGTTCGCCCAATTAATAATATAGTTGACATTACCAACTATGTTATACTTGAATACGGTCAGCCGATGCACGCGTTCGACTACCGCTTTGTAAAAGGCAAAAATATTATCGTTCGTACCGCCGAAAACGGCGAAAAAATCACTACACTTGACGATGTTGAAAGAGAGCTTACCGATAAAATGCTTGTTATTGCAAACAACGAGTGTGCAATGGCAATAGGCGGTGTAATGGGCGGCGAATATTCAGGAATTACGGACGATACTACAACAATTGTATTTGAGTCGGCTTGCTTCTACGGTCCGTCGATTCGTAACACTTCCAGAGCACTTTCTCTTCGCACCGACGCTTCCGCAAAATATGAGAAAGGGCTTGACCCGCAAAACTGTAAAGAGGCGTTAGAGCGTGCGGCAGAACTTATTGACATTTTAAACTGCGGTGAAGTGGTAAGCGGTGTTATTGATGTTGATAATTCAAACTACACCCCTGCAACGATTAAATTGGAGCCTGAATGGATTAATGCTTTTATCGGAATGGATGTTTCAAAAGAGCATATGATAAAAACACTGACCGACCTTGATTTTAAGGTTGAAAACGATATAATAACCGTTCCATCATATCGTCAAGATGTGTTACACAAAGCAGATATTGCGGAAGAAATAGCAAGGTTTTATGGTTATGACAACATTGAAACCACCAGTCTTAAAGGTGAAGTAAATGCAATGCTTACTCCTGAGCAAAAAGGCGAGAATAAAGTACAAGAAACTTTGCTTGCTTGCGGTTACAGTGAAATCAGCACATTTTCATTTATCAGCCCGAAATTCTATGATAAAATGCTTGTTCCCCAAAACAGCCCTATTCGTGATTCGATTAAAATATTAAATCCTCTCGGTGAAGACACTTCTATTATGAGAACTTTCTCTTTACCGTCAATGATGCAGGTTTTGGCTACAAACTATGCCAGCAGAAATATGAGAGCAAAGCTTTTTGAAATTGCAACCGAATACGTTAAAGTCAAGGACGAAGAATTACCTAATGAGCCTAAAAAGATTGTTATTGGTGCTTACGGTGACGATTATGATTATTTTAACTTAAAAGGTGCGGTTGAAGAATTGATTTTTGCACTCAATATCAAAGATTTTGATATTGAACCTGTAAGCGATATTCCTTGGTATCACCCCGGCAGATGTGCAAAAATAAGTCTTGGCGGCGAGAAATTAGGATATATCGGCGAAATTCACCCGACAGCGGTTAAAAACTACGGAATAGGCAAAAAAGTTTATGCCGCAACGCTTGATTTTGCTACACTATTAAAATATTCTGTGAGCGAAAAAGAGTATCATCATATGCCCCGTTTTCCTGCATCTACTCGCGATTTAGCACTTATTTGCGACAAAGATTTGCCTGTTGTTACAATTGAAAAAGCAATTAACAATGCCATTCCAAAGTTAATTGAAAAAGTAAATTTATTCGATGTTTACACAGGAAACCAGGTTGAAAGCGGTAAAAAGAGCGTTGCTTACAGCATTGTTCTTCGTGCAAATGACAGAACCTTAACCGATGAAGAAACCGAAGGTGCAGTTAAGAAAATCTTAAAATCGCTCAAAAATATCGGCGCTGAACTTAGAATGTAACAGAATAAACAATGATAAAAATCCTCTGTACTAATAAAGTACAGAGGATTTTGTTTAGATTAAAATATACAAAAACTTAAATCTAATTTTTTCTTTAAATTTTTGACTTTTGTAAATTCCGTAGCCGAAATCATCAAGAAAATCGAGAACTTTATCAGCGTCTTGACTGAAAGTCGGCTGTTTTGAGAACATTGATTTTTCATAAATTCTTAAAACCTCATCAAGTCGCTTTTCTGAAACTTCGCCGACAAAACACTCTTTCAATTGCGTTTTAAATTCATCATATTCATAACTTTCTTCAATCGGCACACCGATGAATTTCATCATGCTAATCATTAATTCAAACGCCGAAATTACCTGTGCCTTATAATTAGAAGAATTGAAAAGTGCTTTTCGCTTTGATAATTTCTTTTGCCTTCTTATAAATATAACAAGCGCAAAAACGAATAAAACAAACAGCAAAACTCCTAGAACAATCAGCAACGCAACATAATTAAACTCGTTTTTTTCGATTTTTGAAACATTATTCTTTTGTTTCGGACTTGAATTTATATTCTGATTGCTGTTAGCGGAAGCACCGCCTTGGGAATTCTTAGTTTTAACCTTTTTCTTTTTGGTTTTAACCGCTTTGGAACGATCGTTTTTAACGGTTTTTGCAAAAGACTTTTCATAAAAACCGGGTGTTACTTCAACCGGTATCCAACCGTAATTTGCATCAAAAATTTCAATCCAAGCATGAGCGTTGCCGTCGGTAATTTCAACCTGCTTTTTGCCGTCTTTTTCATCGGCGGAAGAAATCTGCTCGCTCGGCACGAAGAACCCTTCGCAATATCTTGTAGGCACTCCAAAAGAACGAAGAATTACCGCTACGGCGGTCGCATAATGAGGTGAATAACCTTTGCCGTTTTCATAGATAAAATAAGATGCGAAATCTTTATCGTTAGGTAATGAGTTTACCTCATCGGAATAAGTGGTATTCTTTGCAAGAAAATCTCTTATTACATCAACAAGTTCATAAATATTCTGTGCCGAAAGTTCTTTTGATAGTCTTGCAACATCGTCAATTCCCTCAGGCAAAAGCGTATAATTTGAATTTACAAACTTACAGTAACTGGTCCACTCCTGCTTAAATTCAGCATCGGAATAAAGCGAGGTATAAGGAATACTTGCAAACGAAGCACTATCATAATACGCTTTATATGAATAAGATTTTAAACTTTCATTATTCGCAGTTGCGTCATCATAACTTATAATCTTACCTGCCGACACACTTCCGTTCAAAATATACATATAAGGTTTATTTCGACGAAAATCCGAAAGTGTAAACTCGGATTTTTTTAGCTTTTTAGCATATTTATCTTTTGCTAGCATATCGCCCGAAAGCGTTGCAAGCGACATTTTTTTACGATACAAATAACCGTTAAACTCATCAACACCGCTGTAATTTTCTAAACCCTTCCAAGAAAAGCCTGTATAAATACTGCCTGTAAAACCTTTAAAATAAAGATTTGTTTTAACATTTTTTGTTGCAAGTGTAAAATAATGACGATTTTTAACTCGCCTGTCGCCGTATTTATAAAGCAAACCATCTTTCATTGAAGCATCATGGTCTTCGCCTGTTACAAGGTCATAAGCGTTAATTGCTCCCTCAATCATATCAATTCTGGTTTTTTGAAGTTCTTTGCTACGGGCAAACCCCCCTAAAATACCAAAAGAAATCGCAAAACAAAGCAAAACGCACACTGCCATTGTTACAGCACTGATACCAAATTGCTTATTCTTTTCATTATAGGTAAAATTCTTTTCCCTGCTTTTTTTGAAATTATCTTTTAATTTCGTAGTGTTTTTTTGCCTGTTTGAAATATGCAACACCACCGAAGCGAATATTCCGCAAATCAATAAAACCACCGAAAAAATGCTCGGAACACAACCGAAAAACATTCCAAAAACAAATACCGGCAAAGATAGAATTACAACAAAAACGCAGTTTGTTTTACCGCTTATAAAAAGACTTAAAAGCAATGATAAAAACAATCCGCACAGCGATAAAAACGCAGTTACCTGCAAAATGTTACCGCTGTTTTGCGTAACACTCGACTGTGCAAGACTCATTTTCATAGCGGAATAAATTGCCTTTTCGCAAGCGTAATAAATTACTTTTACAGCATTCGGAATAATTTTAATAAAGCAAGCACAAATGCCGATAGATACTGCCAGCGAAATAGCAAATATCAGCATTTTCTTTTTTAATCCGTAAAACAAAAGCGAAAAAACAACAGATGAAAAAACGAGAACCAAAACAACAATCAACGAGTTTACATTAATATTCATCATTGAGGTAAATCCGTAAATTATTGCAGATGAAAGCCCTATAACAATCAAAATTCTCGCAATTACATTAACAAATTTCTTTGAAAAAGAAAAAAATTCGGAATAATTATCGAAGGTAAACGAGATTCCTGAATTTACAGTTTCTTTACTAAAATTCATCTTGATACCTCCTTTAAAGCGTAATGTCGCACAGACATTTATCTTCATACTCCGGAACTACGGGTATAAACTCGATATCCTCTGTGCTCGGCAACTGACTGTCAGCCTCATCAGTAACCAAAACTATGCTCTTTTTGGAATAATCAATATCAAAAATATTAATTTTCTTTTCAATTTCTTCAACAGAGTTAGTTGACATAAAAACAGCATGGGAATAACTTTTATTTTTAAAAAATCCGCATTTATCTATATTTTCTTCCTCATAGAAAACAAAACTGCCGTATATTCTCGACAATACTTCGTTAACCTCTGAAATATCGTTTATTTTAGCAATTTCATAATTTTCTTTTATTTGATTATACCAACCTGCATAATGAGAAATGTTCTGCTTTGCAAGGCTTTGTGAAATTGATGTAAAGGCACATATCAACGAGTTAACATAAATAAAATCAGTATAAAAATCCTGCTTTAAATCAACAAATAAAAAAACATTGTCGCTAAGAGGTTGGGAAAACTCTTTAACCATATATTTTTCAGTTTTACTGCTTAATTTCCAATGAATTTTATTAAGTTTATCCCCTTCTTTGTACTCTCGAATATTGAAAACTTC